>DASUPR010000099.1:0-16169 GCA_036281015.1 Pyrinomonadaceae bacterium | reverse complement strand
TCTCGAACTGATCCCGGTCATCAACAAGATCGACTTGCCCGGCGCCGAACCGGAAAAAGCGATCGAACAGATCGAACACTTCATCGGCCTCGAAACTCACAACGCGATTCTTACGAGCGCGAAGACTGGCCAGGGCGTCGCGGATGTGCTCGAAGCGATCGTGCGCGAGACGCCGCCGCCGAAAGGCGACGTGGATGCGCCGCTCAAAGCGCTGATCTTTGATTCGTGGTACGACTCGTATCGCGGCGTCATCGTTCTGTTTCGCGTGATCGACGGCACGATTCGGCCGGGAATGAAGATTCGTTTCTTCAACGCGAATCGCGATTATCAGGTTGAGACGCTCGGCGTGAATCGCCCGGTGCCGACGCCGATCGATCAGTTGAGCGTCGGCGAAGTCGGATTTTTGACGGCGTCGATCAAGACCGTGGCTGACGTGCAGATTGGCGACACGATCACGGAAGCAGCGCGGCCGACGAAGGAACCGTTTCCCGGTTTTCAGGAGATCAAGCCGATGGTGTTTGCCGGTTTGTATCCGGTGGACACGAACCAGTACGAAGAGTTGCGCGACGCGCTCGACAAGCTGCGTTTGAACGATGCGTCGTTCTTTTACGAGCCGGAATCGTCGGCGGCGCTCGGGTTTGGTTTTCGTTGCGGGTTTCTCGGTTTGCTGCACATGGAGATCGTGCAGGAGCGTTTGGAGCGCGAGTTTAATCTCGACCTGATCACGACTGCGCCGGGTGTGCGTTACATCGTCACGACGACCGACGGACAAGTCACCGAGATCGACTCGCCCGCGAAAATGCCCGATCCGGGCCGGATTGCGAAGATCGAAGAGCCGGTGATTCGCGCGACGATCCTGACGCCGGACGAACATCTCGGCGGCATCCTGCCGTTGCTTGAAGAGAAGCGCGGAATTCAGAAAGGTTTTGAGTACATCACCTCCAATCGCGTGATGCTGACGTATGAACTGCCGCTGAACGAGATTGTGCTCGACTTTTACGATCGGCTGAAATCCGTTTCGCGCGGATATGCCTCGCTCGATTACAACCTCGCCGGGTATTGGGAAAGCGATCTGGTGAAACTCGATGTGTTGGTGGCGGGCGAGCCGGTCGATGCGTTGTCGTTGATCCTGCACCGCGCCACGGCGCAACCGAAAGGACGCGCGCTGGCGGAAAAGATGAAGCAGTTGATTCCGCGGCAACTGTTTGAAGTCCCGATCCAGGCCGCGATCGGCAACAAAGTGATCGCGCGTGAGACGGTGAAGGCGCTCGGCAAGAACGTGATCGCGAAGTGTTATGGCGGCGACATCACGCGTAAACGGAAGTTGCTGGAGAAGCAGAAGGAAGGCAAGAAGCGGATGAAGAAAGTCGGCCGCGTAGAGATCCCGCAGGAAGCATTTCTGGCTGTTTTGAAGGTTAATGAGTGATCGTCTTTGAAGGTCGATGAGTGATCGTCCTGAGAATGAGTTGTTGCTGTGTTGCGCGCGCACTGAAGCGTCGCCGGAAGTAGCGGCAAAAATCCGCGCGCTCGCAGCCTCGGACGTCGATTGGAATTATTTAGCGCTTCTCGCCCGACGACACTCAATTACCCCCCTTCTATATCGTCAACTTGAGCGCCACGCATCAGAGTTAGTTCCGTCCGCCGATTTCGCAAAACTCAAACTCGACTATCAAGAGAACTCCGCCCGCAACATCATCCTAACTGACGAACTCGTCAGGTTAATCAGCCTCTTCAACAACGCCGGCATAGAAACAGTTCCCTACAAAGGCCCGGCACTCGCGCTGTTCGCGTACGGCAACCTCGCGTTGCGACGTTTCGTCGATCTCGACGTCATCGTTAAAAAAGCCGACGTCCTACGCGCACGCGATCTGTTGCTGGACCAAGGCTACGCCCCAGGAAAATCACTTTCGCTGGCCCAACAAGAGTTGCTGTTAAAGACGCAACACAACCTTCAGTTCTCGCGCGACAACCGCCGCTTACTGCTCGAACTACACTGGGAAGTCGCACCACACCTCTTCGCCTCCTCAGTTCAGGAGACCGAGCTCTGGCAGAACCTGACGACCCTCAACATCAACGGCACGGAATTCAAAACTCTCGCCGCCGACGACCTCTTGTTTTCACTTTGCGTTCACGGCTCGCGCCACCTGTGGGAACGCCTCGGCTGGATCTGCGACGTCGCCGAATTGATCTCGCGTCACCAATTAAACTGGCCCGCACTCCTCCAAAGAGCCTCCGAAACCGACAGCGAGCGAATGTTCCTACTCGGCCTGCATCTCGCGCAAAAACTTCTCGGCGCCAAACTGCCGCCCGAAGTGCAGGATCGTTGCGACTCCGACACGCGTCTCGAATCACTCGCCGCCAACGTGATCCAGCACCTCTTCAGTGGTCCAACACACGTCCCGGCAACATCAACCGAAATCTTCAAATACAACATCGGCGTGCGAAAGAGTCTTTCCGCTCGAGCGCGGTACTTCGCCTACATGCTGCGCCCGACAGATAGCGACTTCAGCAGCCGTTCTCTTCCGCCCGGATTCGGCTTCGCTTACTACCTGATGCGCCCTTTTCGCCTGCTTTTTAAACACAAAACAACATGACTGTTTGACGGATTTTTACCGCCGTGCTAGTTTCACCAGCGTCAAGGCGGATGCCGCCGCCTGAAGAGCCACCGAATAAAAAGGACCGACATAGTGAAGCTTATTGTTTTCCGTGACTACGCGAGGACTGCCACTTTGCTGGTTTTAGCCATCCTCCTCTCGTTCACAATCGCCCGGTCCCAACCCGCGACAAACGCACAGGAGGCAAAAGCGCCTGCAAAGGACGCGGCCGCACCCGAAAAGAAAGCACCAAACAAACCCGGTTTTGCGTGGACCATTAAGACGCGGCCCATCCTTAATCTGTCGCTGAAAGCGGAAAAAGCGAACATGGCGGAGGTGGCCCAGGCGCTGTCTGAGAAGCTAAAGATTCCGGTGTTTCTTGGTCCGGAACGCCAGAAAGAAGTGATCTCGATCGAGTTTAGCGAGCTGACTCTCGAACCGGCACTGCAACTGATGTCGCCCACGGTCTATGTCGATTACGAGCTCGACACCGGCTCGATGAATCCGCCTAAGCCGCTCGGAATTTTCTTTTTTGATACGAATCAGGGTGAACCGCCCGTGACCGCGGTGGTCACCGGAACCAATCAGTCGATGCTGATTGAAGGCAACACCGAAGACGGAGTTGAACCAACCACCGAAGAAGAAAAGAAGAGACAGGAAGAAAAACCGCTACGCGTTCGTTATGAAAACGCGCTGTTGAGTGTTAGGGCAAAGCAACAACCGTTACCGTTTGTGCTACTGAAGATTGGCGAAGAGCTCGGTATTCCCGTCGATATTCAGAATGAGCGGTTGGATCCGATTGATGCTGATATCTCAAAACTTCCTGTCGAGGATGTGGCGCGTCAGCTTTCCCCCAACATAAAGCTTTACTATCGAGCTGATCTCACGCGTGCTGAAAAGCGCGCTTTGCGGCTGGTCCTGGCTGAACCGCCCAAGACCCCGCAGGGCCCGTGAAGTAGTTCGTGTACTCTTTGCGGCGGCTACTGGTCCCGATTTTTTTGTTGCCAGAAGTCGTTTAAGGACATATATTAACCCGACCACTGACTCCAGAAGGCAGGTAACTTTGGCCATGAAAAACGATATCATCAACGAAGAAAACGCTGGTCTGAAAAATGCGAACGGTGCCGAGGAATTGAAGAAGGCGTTTGTTGAGCCGACCATCTCTGTTCCTGTCGATGTTCTTGAGGCGACCACATTCTTTCAGGCAGCAACCAGCGGCGCGACCAACTAAGTCAATAAGTTTTCCGGTTGCATGAACGGTATTTGGGTCCTTGACCGACCGGCCTCGCAAAATTTTTATGCGGTCGCCGGTCGGTTGTTATTTGTTCAGCTCGATCCCAAGCTGGCCACACTGATCGAACGACTCTTCGCCGGGTGGCAACTTACGCCAGTCTCTTCCCCCGAACGTAGCCCCGACATCAAGATTGTTTTTTTCGCGGCTTCCAATCTGCCTGACATCCCTTCCGGTCTTAGTCTTACGCAATTTGACGTCGCCGATGGCGGGCGTTGTTACATCGCGGGCGACGAGTATTATCTGCAGTTTGAAAATTCGTTATTGCGGCTTCAGCAAGGCAGTCCCGTAATTATTTCCGTTTTGATCTCTTCTCCAACAGACGCTGAACTCGCGCGCGTTACGTCTTCTGCGGTGTGTGCGGCGTTGCGGCGCTTTGGGATGTTTGAACTTCATGGCGCGGGTGTGGTTGTGCCGGGAAGTGAGGCCGGCGTTTTGATTGTTGGACCATCAGGAAGTGGTAAATCGACGTTGACGTCGCAACTCGCGCGCGCAGGCTGGGGTTATCTTTCGGACGACGAGTTGTTGCTGAGTCTGAGCGGGGAAGAGATCGAAGCAAGAGGTTTTCGCAGTTTCTTTGCGCTCGCTGCGAATGAGACGAGCAATTTGAAATCATGTTTTGAACCGGCAAGCGTGTTTGACGCACCACGTGCAGAGCGCGTCACGCCACGGTTTCTGTTGTTCACGGCGGTCAGCGGCACGAACGAAACTCAGTTACAGGAACTGACGCAAGCCGAAACAATGGCGCGGCTGATCAGAGCGTGTCCGTGGGCCACCTACGACACCGCCATCGCCGCTGCAAACCTTCAACTTCTCTCGCGACTTGCGCATCAGGCAAAAGGGTTTAATCTCATGGCCGGGACGGATCTGCTCGAACCCGAACAAGCTTCCCGAATTCTCAGCTCCGTCTGCCGCTCGTAAGCAATGAAAACCGATGGCCACTTCAGTGACGACTACGGTCCACATCGCCTGAGTGTGGAGTTGGCCAACATCTGCAATCTTCACTGCAGCTACTGCTTTCGTTCCGAAGACAATCTCTACAGCCATCACGCGGAGTTTTTCCCGCTCGAACTGCTGCGCCGGATAATAGACGAAGCACGCGCCGCGGCGCAGATCACGCGTATCAACTTCACCGGCGGCGAACCGACGCTCCATCCGAAGTTTGCGCAAATACTCGAAACGGTCGGCGCGGCTGATTTGACGGCCAGCTTCGTCACGAACGGCTGGCACTTCGAGCGCACCTGGCCCGCGTTGAATGCGAATCGCAAAGCGGTTTCGCATGTTGCTTTCAGTCTCGACGGCGTCGATCGCGAGACACACGATCGCTGGCGCGGTAAAGGCTCTTTCGATCGATTGATTCGCGCCTTTTCGCGTTGCTACATGGCGCAGTTGCCATTTGCGATCAAGATCGTCGTGCGGCGAGATCTCGTGGACCAACTGGAACGCATTGCGATCTTTGCAGCGCGGATGGGCGCCGCTGCATTGAACTTCGTTCACGTCATGCCGACTTCCAGCAGTTTTGAAAACGATGTGGCACTCACGCGCGAGGAACAGCGCGCAGTGGAAGAAGAGATAGCGATCCTCGCACGCATTTTCAAGATGAACATCGGGATCGACGTGGGCTACTACAACATCGACGAACAACGCGCGCCGTGCTCGCCTTTGGCCGGCACGAGTATGAACGTCGATTATCGCGGACGGCTTTCGTTGTGCTGCAATCTCTCGGGCTTTCGTGGCGCGGCCGAGGAACCGGATGTCGTTGCCGATCTAAACGTCGAATCGTTTTCATCCGCGCTGCCGAAGTTGCGCGCTCTCGCCGCCGCTCAACTCGAGAAAAGAAGAAGCGCGCTCATCACGTTGCGATCGAAAAACGAAACGCCCGATCTCTACACCGGATCGCCGTGCCTGTTTTGTCTCCAAAGCTATGGCAAGATCCCCTGGCACAATGGCACTCACTGATTTGCGCGGCTGGATGCCCGCCGATGCCGTCGTCGTGAACGGCCGTCCGGGGCTGACGTGGATGGACATGTCAGGCGTGAGACTCGCCGAACCGTTTTTTCAACAGACCGTCGACAAACTAAAAGCTACGGATCCAAACCGCCTGGAACTGTTCACTGAATTCGACACTTTGGTCCAACTCGAAAAGCAGTTCGACAGCGTTCCACCATCCGGCTTCATCTTCCACTCTTCACGCTGCGGCTCAACACTGCTCGCCAACGCGTGCCGCGCGCTCGACGGCGCGGTCGTGCTTTCCGAGCCGCCGGCGGTCGATAAACTGATCGCGCGCTTCATCACCGACGTCGACGAAAATCGCACCAAAGAAACACTCTATTCAATTTTCCTGCGCGCCGTTGTCAGCGCGCTCGGCCAAAAAAGGTTCGGCGATGAACGTCATCTCTTCTTGAAATTCGCCTGTTGCAGCGTTTCGCAAATCGAACGCATCCGGCGCATCTGGCCAAACGTGCCGTGGGTGTTTCTCTATCGCGACCCGGTTGAAACGATCGTCTCAAACATACAGAACCTGCCGGCATGGCTTCAGGACGAGGATCATCGTGTGCTCGCGTCGATCACCGGCACGTCGCCTGATGAGGTCGCCGCAATGACTCCCGAAGAACTCTGCGCGCGTGCGATCGGCAGCTTCTTTGCGACTGCGTGTGGTGCGCATCGTATTGCAAACGATCGCGCCTTGTTGCTTAATTACAGCCAACTAACACTGACCGAAATCGCAAACGTGTTGGAGTTTTTCGGTGTCAAACCCGCGGCAGCCGAAAGGGAAACCATCGCGCGCCAAATACAAAAGTATTCAAAAGCAGCTTCCGGCGAACGCGCTTTCATCGCCGACGCCGAAGCCAAACAACTAGCCGCGTCCGATCTCGTGCACGAGATGGCCAAGCGTTGGGCCAACAGCTCCTATCAATTACTCGAACAATACCGAGGGGGAAATCAATCATCATGAACGCCACTAATCTAACCATCGGCAAGAACGTCGTCGTCACCGATTTTGACGGCGGCGAAGGCATACTGGTGGACCTTAATACCAAGCGTTACTACCAGCTCAACGAAACCGCGATGCTTGTGTGGCGCGGCCTCGAGCAAGGCAAGAGCGTCAACGAGATCGTCAACGACGTCACCGCCAGCTACGAGGTAGAGCCTGAACACGCCACGACCAGCGTCCAACGTCTGCTCGACAGTTTTCAGACTTACAAACTCGTCAGCGCGAAATAATGACTCGCCTGCACTTCAAGTACGCAATTCTCACAACCGCAATCTTCCTGCCACTTACCTGGGCCTTCGTTACGATTCGGAATTTATATCCGGTGGCGGCCTGGAACGTGATGATGTCCGGCGGCATGCTCGAACGCGGCCGCAGTTATTGGATTCTGCGCGGCGAGACCGTGTCCGGCGAGACAATCGACATTCGTCCCATGAGTCTCACCAATGCGCTGTACGCGCGCACATGGACCATGGTCAATGCGACCGTCGATAACCAAAGTTTCAAACTTCCCAACCCTTATCCCGCGAACGCGGAGTTGATGCGACAGGCAGGTGGACTCGAACATCTGCCGCCGGGCGCGCGTCTCCCCGATCTGCTGCGCGCCTGGGGCGATCTCTACAACGAACGTCTGCCGCCCGAATCGCCACAACGGTTGAAAGCGATCCGGCTCGATATGTATCGCTGGGAAGGCGGCAGCTTCGATAATTACGACAAGTTCATCGAATCGTGGCGCCAAGAGTTATAGAGGCACTTATAAAAAGGATTGTTCCTGCGAGCGCGTTCGCCCTGGGCGTGGCGCGCGTTGTGGTCCACGCGACGTTTCTGACTTCAGTTCTCATCGCTTCCTTCTCCGCGTTAAGCCGGCTTCCGATCACGATCATGCGCCCGACGGGCGCGATGAAACTCCTGCCGTGGGGCTTCTACGAGCAGCTGCTGACTCCAACCGGCATGATGATTCTCAAGGTGGCCATGATCGTGTCGCTGGTGGCGGGTCTGCTCGGGTTTCTCACTCCGATCTCCACCAAGACCTCTTTCCTGCTGGTGCTGTTTTACCAGGGGCTTCTGCGTAGTTTTGGCCACTTCAATCACGACGAAATGCTCGCCGTTTATTGTCTCGCTGTGCTGGCGTTCACGCCGTGCGGCGATGAGTTCTCTGTGGACGAACGCCTCAGTAAGAATCGAAAAGACCGGCCGGCATTTGCTTACGCCTACCCGATCCTGCTGATGCAGTTGTTGATGGCGTGGGTGTACTTCAGCTCCGCGCTGATCAAGCTGCGAGTCGCGGGATGGACCTATCTCAGCGAAAACAATCTCCCGGCGCTGGCGATCTACCACTCGCTCGACAATCTCCACGACACAAGCTTCCGCATCGCGTTCTGGTTGCCGCAAGTTAAGCAATATCTGCCGTTTTTCGTGGGGCTGGTCTTGTTGTGGGAGTTACTTTTTCCGCTCGCCGTTTTCTTTCGCCGGCTGCGTTGGTTAATTCTCATAGGCGGTGTGATATTTCACATCTCGACACTCTTTGTCATGAACATCTTCTTCCCTCACCAGCTCGCTTTGTATCTGTTATTTGTTGATTGGGACAGGTTTGCCAATTCACATTCAGAGCTCTCGCCGAGCAGTTCACGTACGACAGTTGGATAATTCCCGTCTGTTAAATTTCGTTGACTGCTTTCAAAAAAGCATGGTACGTTTTTCCGCCACACTGAACATCGTGGGCCCACCTAATAAGGAGATTAAGCATGTCTAAGTCATTTCGGCTTTCGCTTGTCTGCACCGGTTTGCTAGCGATGATGCTTGGCATATCGCAAGTAGCGGCAGGACAACTCATCATCTCGGAGTTTCGCGTCCGTGGACCAAATGGCGCGAACGACGAGTTCATTGAAATCTACAACAACAGTGGCGCCGACCACACTGTGGCGGGTGGCGGAACCGGTTACGGTGTCGCCGCTTCAAACGGCGTTGCTCGTTGTGTTATTCCAAACGGTACGGTAATACCCAACCGCGGCCACTACCTTTGTGTGAACAGTGTTGGTTATAGCCTCGCCTCCTATCCGGCCGGCAACGGAACTACCGCGACTGGCGATGCGACGTATACAACTGACATTCCCGACAATGCCGGTATCGCGATCTTCAATACCAGTGTTGGCGCGGACTTCACACTTGCTAACCGCATGGACGCGGTCGGTTCAACTTCGGAAGCAAATACACTTTACAAAGAGGGCACGGGATATCCCGCGCTGACTCCGTTCTCGATCGATTACGCCTTTTATCGCGACAACTGCGGCAAGTCCGGTTCGATTACAACTTTCGGTCCTTGCTCCATCGACACCCCCAAAGATACCAACAACAACGCTGCCGACTTCATCTTCGTTGATACCAACGGAACCTCGGCCGGCGCCGGCCAGCGTTTGGGCGCACCTGGACCAGAGAACCTGAGTTCACCCATCCAGCGCAATGCGTCTTTCGCGGTCAACCTCCTCGACATCTGTGTCGCTGCGGCATCACCGCCGAATCGTGTTCGTGACTTCACGTCCGATCCGGCAAACAACTCAACCTTCGGTACGTTGGACATCCGCAGATCTATCACTAACAACACCGGTGGTAACGTTACGCGCTTGCGTTGGCGCGTGATCGATCTCACGACGTTCCCGGCGCCGAGCGGCATCGCCGACCTGCGCCCGCGAACTTCAACGGCCGTTGTTGTCACCGTTGACCGCCCGCCTTGTGGCAGCGGCACGAGCAACGTAACCGTACAAGGAACGACACTCGAGCAACCTCCGTCACAGCCAAACGGCGGCGGATTCAACTCGTCCATGTCTTCCGGCACAGTCACTCTCGCGACGCCACTCGCTAACGGCGCATCACTCGACGTTCGTTTCCTGCTTGGCATTCAGCAAACGGGAAGCTTTAAGTTCTATCTCAACGTCGAGGCTCTGCCATAGCGAAAATGGTCATGAAAATGAGAAAGGGAGAGGGGCAACACGCCCTCTTCCTTTCTTTCTTTTTATTGGCCTGTGCTCTGGTAATTTTCGGTGGCTCCAACACCGTTGCCTCGCAAGAAAAGCTAACATCCGCCGAAGAACTACTGGTCCAGGGCTCGAAAGACGCCATCCTCTCAACCGGCCTTTCCGAAGAATACTTTCAACGTCATTTCAAACTACTGAAAGTCGTAAACCAGCCTGCCAACCAGCGTGTGACCTGGCAGTTTTCAATTAACGAACACAACGTAATCATCAACGATTCGATCGGCTTCTACACCGCTGGAACCAAACGAGTCGCGACCCACAGCGTTGCGAAAGTGTTGGGCCAGACCACCGAGATTCAGCGCACACTCTCGCGAGCACGCGCATTAAAAATCCTCCAATCATGCATCGGCAATTTCGAAAATCCTACGGTCCACTATGGTCCAGTTAATGGACACGCACAGTTAGTATTGGTGGGTTACAAACGAGCCCGGGTGGAAAGCAAAAGCGAACGCGAGAAGGAACGTGAACGCGAACGTGAGAGTCGGGAAAAGCAGAAAGCCACGGCTGCGGGCACGGACCTGATCGAATCCGAAGAAGAGGAAGGTGGCAAGGCCCCGCCGCTGATTCTGGGTGCCGTCAATCTGCAAACAGGCAAATGCACCAGGGGCGCAGGCCTAACTTCCCCGAAACTGTAAATACTCCCGTTGCCGAGAACAAGACCCCAACTACTCAAATGACCAGCAAAATAACGAGACCTGTCATGACGCTCTGCGTGGTCCTACTGTCGCTGCTCGTATGTGGCAGCAGCAAAGCGCAGGAAAA
The DNA here is from genome assembly GCA_036281015.1 of Pyrinomonadaceae bacterium. Classification (GTDB taxonomy): domain Bacteria; phylum Acidobacteriota; class Blastocatellia; order Pyrinomonadales; family Pyrinomonadaceae; genus PSRF01. Next base: position 5,498 of record DASUPR010000099.1, on the reverse strand, counting down.
TCAAATCCAATCAAAACGGGTAGTGAGTGTCACCACAAGTGTCGTGAACGTCAAAACGCTCGCGGCGAGTGGGGCCAGAACTTCCACTGCCACATCCACTCCGAGCAAGGGCAAGAAAGCAAATGTAGTCCAACCCACGGACGTTCAGCAGTCCGTACCGGCGCCGCGTTCGATCACGGAAGTCGATACGCCGGGTGAAACAGCAAAAACAAATCAGTTCAGTCAGTTCAGTACGATGGATGTTGGCGGACCATTGATTCCCTCTCCCGGGCCCGCACAAAACTTCCAGGGCGCAATTGACGAAGCCGTCGGCGGTGGACCATCAGGAACGTTCACGATTCCACCAGACACGACCGGCGCAGTCGGGCTCGATAAAGTCGTTACGATCCTGAACAACAATCTCGTCATTCAGGACAAAACCACGGGCGCGCAGTTGAGTCTCGTGGGGCTGTCGGCTTTTTGGAGTTCCACCGGCGCGACCGGCGTGTTTGATCCGCGCGTGCTCTACGATCCTTACAACAACCGCTGGATCGTCGCGGCGGTTTCGAATGCGCAGACCGCAAACTCGTCAGTGATCGTGGGTATTTCCAACAGTCCCGACCCGCAAGGCACGTTTACGTTGTTTCGCTTCATCGTCGGCTGTGCGCCGGGTTCACCCGGATGCAACGCGGCCGGCGGATGGGCCGACTTCCCGATGCTCGGCTTCAACAAAAATTGGGTCGCCATAGGTTGGAACCAGTTCACCATCAACACGCTCACGTTCACCGACGGACGCATGCTGGTGCTGGATTACCCGGCACTCCGCGCGGGCACGGCCACTGCAACGCTTTTCACCGGCGCGACAGCAGCTATCGGCGGCTTCTGCATGCACCCGGCCACGACATTTTCAACGACGGAAGAAACGCTCTACATTCCGACGCATATCGGCAGCGCCGGCGCAACGTATCGTTTGCACCGTCTTACCGGGACGCCTGCGTCGCCGGCGTTCAACGTCGATCCGGCGAATCGAACTCGTCCGGGCGGCGGCTGGACGCAACCTGGCGGTGACGCTCTGCCGCAGCAATGCGTGCCGGGTGTCGGCGCACCGACGCAAACGTGCCCGGTCACGATTCGTCAGATCGAATCTTCTGACGCTTTCATTCGCTCGAACGTCGTCTTTCGCAACGGCAAGATCTACTACCCGCAAACCATCGCGTTGCCCGCGGGCGGTATCACAACTAACTCGCGCTTCGCCGCGCAATGGACCGTGTTGAATAACGATGGCACGTTCTCCGACGGCGGCCGCGTGGAAGACGCGACCGCAACTCGCGTCAACGGCGGCAAGCACTACGCATATCCGAGTCTCGCCGTTAACAAGAACAACGACGTGCTGCTCGGCTTCACGGAATTCGAGTCGGACGACTACGCCGATGCCGGTTACACGTTTCGTCTCGGAAGCGATGCTGCCGGCACGATGCAGGATCCCGTGATCTACAAGGAAGGCGAAGACTACTATCAGAAAACTTTCAGTGGCACGCGCAATCGTTGGGGTGATTACAGTCACTCGTTGATCGATCCGGTGAACGATCGCGATCTGTGGACCGTGCAGGAATACCCGATGCTGCGTGTTGGCACGACGGGACAAGGCAGCAACGATTCGCGTTGGGGAACGTGGTGGGCCAGGTTAGCGGCGCCGGCTGGAGCGGGCGATCTGCTGATCAGTGAGTTTCGTTTGCGTGGTCCGAGTGGCGCGAACGACGAGTTTGTCGAGATCTACAATCCCGGCAACGCGGATTTTACCGTCACGACCGCGGATGGATCGTCTGGTTATTCGCTGGTCGCTTCCGACGGAGTTGCGCGTTTCACCATTCCCAACGGCACCGTAATTCCGGCGAAGGGACACTACCTCGGCACGAACAGCGGGGCCTATTCGCTGTCCGGCAACGCCACCGGCGACGCAACCTACACGACCGACATTCCCGACAATGCCGGTGTCGCGCTGTTCTCAACGTCGACGCCGGCGAACTTCGTGTTGGCTAATCGAATCGACGCAGTTGGATCGACATCGGAAGCAAACACGCTCTACAAAGAGGGCACTGGATACTCGGCGCTTACGCCGTTCTCGATCGATTACTCGTTCTATCGCAGTTTCTGTCCGAACAACACGGGCATCTTCGGAACCGCGCTTGGCTGCGCGGTTGGCAGCGGTGGTTTGCCGAAGGACACGAACGACAACGCAGCGGATTTTGTATTTGTCGATACGAACGGAACGTCGGCGGGCGCAGGCCAGCGGTTGGGTGGACCGGGTCCGGAGAACCTCGCGTCGCCGATCGATCGCAATGCGACGGTTACCGTTTTGTTTGTCGACGCGACGCAAGGCGCGGCAGTACCGCCAAACCGTGTGCGCGATTTCACTTCCGATCCGGCAAACAACTCGACGTTTGGAACGCTTGATCTTCGCCGGCGCATAGTTAACAACACCGGCGTGCCGGTGACGAGGCTGCGGTTCAGGGTGATCGACATCAACACGTTCCCGGCGCCGTCAGGCTTTGCTGACTTGCGAACGCGAACGTCGTCGTTGGTTGTTGTTTCGGGTGTCACCGATGCCGGTACGTGCCTGGCGTCGAATGGCGTTGCGACTACGCCTTGCACGATCAACATCCAGGGGACGACGTTGGAACAGCCGCCGTCACAACCAAACGGTGGCGCTTTCAACAGCACCTACTCGGCAGGAACGATCACGCTCGGCACGCCTCTGGCGGCGGGCGCGTCCGTCAACGTTCGTTTCTTGTTGGGGATTCAGCAGACTGGCAGCTTCCGCTTCTTCCTGAACGTGGAGGCGTTGCCGTAAATAGATCGGCGGACGGTTCGTGCAGATCTCGGGACGGTTCACGCAACGGCTCCGCCGCCGGATGTGAGGCGTGGCTATGCCTCGCCGCTGAAGGGAAGCGGTAGGTGACGACATACTCGGGTGGTGTGCTTTCGAGTATGGGTTTACCTGCCGCTTCGAGCCATGCATGGCCATCGACTTTCCCGCCCGGTTCATTGCGCACACCAAAAATGATCCGCGTGCTGATGCCGTTGCGCGCAAGATAGCGGTGAAGCACAGCCGCGCGTTTCCAGCAGATGGGTTTGAAGTGCAGGACCTCAGCCGAGAGTAACAGGTCGACCGCACGCGCCAGTCGTTCCTCAACAGCCGGATCGTGTTCACTAACCTCTGTTCTGTCGTTCCCAGCGACAATCGCTAGTGCACGCGGCAGCGAAAACCAGCGCGCCGCCACCGACAGCACTGTCACCCACCACGCCATCCGGCACAACAACCACGCCTCCCCCGGACGCGACACAACCTTCCGCGCCGCGCGCATTCCCAAACCGCAGGTTTTCAGCAAAGTTCTCATCCCTTGCTCTGGGCTCTGCCCACGGATCGACATACAGAGCCTTGCCTCACATCCGGTGGCAGAGCCAATCAAGCGACGATCATACCTCACGTTCGTTTGAGTTTTCACACTCAAACCGCTAGTCTTGAACCACATAAGCCTTTATATAAATACTTCGTAGTTGATGGAGGAACTGTGGCGGTCATTCGTCCCTTTCGCGCTTTGCGCCCGCCGGCCGAGCGCGCTCACGCAGTAGCCAGCGTCCCTTACGACGTCGTCAATACCGAAGAAGCACGCGCCCTCGCCGAGCGCAATCCGCTTAGTTTTCTGCACGTCTCGCGGCCCGAAATCGATCTGCCCGCGGGGACCGATATTTACAGCGACGCCGTCTATCGCAAGGCCGTCGACAACTTCGAGCAACTGACCGCGACCTGCCCGCTGGAAAGAGAAGCGGAGCCGAGTCTTTATCTCTACCGGCTCGTCATGGGCCAACACGAACAGATCGGCGTCGTAGCTGTCTGCTCGGTCGACGAATACGACAACGACACCATTCGCAAACACGAACGCACCCGCCGCGACAAGGAAGACGACCGCACGCGCCACATACTCATGCTGCGCGCGCAAACAGGTCCGGTCTTTCTCACGTATCGCACGCGCCCCGAGATCGACGAACAGGTTTCCGCGGCAATCACCGGCGAGCCATTATTCGACATAACAGCCGACGACGGAGTTCGTCACACGATCTGGCGGCTCACAAACACACAAGCACTCGTCAACAGTTTCACTAACGTTCCACTGCTGTACATCGCCGACGGCCACCATCGCGCCGCCAGCGCGAGCCGCGCGCGCGCCGAGTTGCGCGAACAAAGCTTCACGCATAGCGGCAACGAAGACTACAACTATTTTCTAACCGTCATCTTCCCCGATTCACAGGTGCAGATACTTGCGTACAACCGCGTCGTGCGCGATCTTAACGGCCTGTCGAAAGAAGCATTTCTCGAAGCGATAAAGCAGCAGTTCACGATCACCGAAAACGCAACGCCCGAACCGCCCGAACGCGGCCACTGGAGCATGTATCTCGACGGCCACTGGTACGGCCTGACACTGTCGCCCGCGGCAACGTTGCCTGCCAGCACTGTTTCATCGCTGGACGTCAGCGTGCTTCAGGATCGTTTGCTCGATCCCGTGCTCGGCATCAAGGACGTTCGCACTGACAAGCGCATCGATTTCGTCGGCGGGCTGCGCGGAACGAAAGAACTCGAACGCTTGGTCGACGAAGGCAAAGCGGCGGTTGCGTTTTCGATGTATCCGACAACCGTATCGGAGCTGTTGATGGTTTCCGACGCAAACGAGATCATGCCGCCGAAGTCGACCTGGTTTGAACCAAAACTCAGAGACGGATTACTGATCCACACGATCTAAAGCAATGAAAGTTCTAGTCGCCGATAAATTCGAACAGTCAGGCCGCGACGGCCTGGAAGCACTCGGTTGCGAAGTGTCGTTTCAACCGGACTTGAAAGACGAAGCGCTCGTGAACGCGATCGCAAAGCTAGCGCCGGATGTGCTCGTGGTCAGGGGCACGAAAGTCACCGAGCCGATGTTCGCCGCTGGTCCAATCAAACTCGTAGTGCGCGCCGGCGCGGGTTACAACACGATCGACGTCGCGGCAGCTTCAAAGCGCGGCATTTACGTATCGAACTGTCCCGGCAAAAACTCGATCGCGGTCGCAGAGCTCGCCTTCGCGCTGATCCTCGCGCTCGATCGACGCATCGTCGACAACGTCGTAACGCTGCGCCGCGGCGAGTGGAACAAGAAAGAGTTTTCGAAAGCGCGCGGCTTGTTTGGACGGACGCTCGGATTGATCGGCGTCGGGAAGATCGGCCAGGAGATGATTCCGCGTGCGCGTGCGTTTGGGATGCCGGTAGTCGCGTGGAGTAGAAGCCTGACGAGCGACCGCGCGGCGGATCTTGGTGTCGAACTGATGCCGTCGCCAAAAGCGGTTGCGGCGGCGGCCGACATAGTGAGCGTTCATCTCGCGCTCAAGCCCGAGACCAGAAACCTGATCGACGCCGAGTTTTTCGACGCGATGCGCGAAGGAGCATATTTCATCAACACTGCGCGCGGCGAAGTGGTGGACCAGCA
>DASUPR010000098.1:0-3996 GCA_036281015.1 Pyrinomonadaceae bacterium | reverse complement strand
CGCGAGCGCTACTCACTACAACGCATGGCGCGCGACACAGAGCGCGTCTACCGCGAAGTACTCGCTTCATCTTGAATCTGCGTTTTTCGATCTTGACACCCTTTTGGTTGCCGTGATACCTGAGTGGCACTTTGGTCCGTTACGCAGTCATCCTGCTCCTGCTAATCATTGCTCCGACTCTGAGTGTTTCAGAAAACACTCGCGAGGGGTTTTCACACGCTAACACTGCCCGGCTTAAGCCTCTTCAGACTCGCTTGCTCCAGATTATTCGTCCGGAGAACTGCCGGCGCGAACACCGTATCTTCACCGAGCAACCACACATGGCGGGCTCGGTGCGCAACTACGAACTCGCGCAGCATGTTGCGAAGCAATGGAAAGAGTACGGTCTGGAGGATGTGGAACTCATCGAGCATCCCGTTTATCTTCCATGGCCCATACGCTATGAAGCCACACTCGTGGGTTCAAACGAAAAGTTATCTCTCAAAGAAGAACCGATTCTGCAGGACAAGGACTCTTATAACAAGGACGTCGGCATTCCTTATTGCGCCTACTCCGCCGACGTCGACGTGACCGCGCCGGTGGTCTATGTCAACAGTGGTAATCCTGAAGACTACGACCTGCTTGCACGGAACGGAGTCGACGTGCGAGGCAAGATCGCCCTGGCGCGCTACTCGGTGCCTTACAGCTACCGCGGGTTCAAAGCTCTTACAGCCCAACGGCGTGGAGTGGCTGCGTTACTGCTCTACTCCGATCCCGCCGATGATGGATTCAAGAAGGGCGATGTATTTCCGTGGGGTCCATGGGGTCCGGAGAGTCATCTGCAAAGAGGCGGCATCGTCTACGACTTCAATTTGCCCGGTGATCCACGCACGCCCGGTTGGGCTTCGGTTCCCGGCGGCCGTTTTCTTCCGGCCGAGTCCGCCGTATCGATGCCGACAGTCGCGGCGGCGCCGATGTCGTGGAAAGACGCACGATTGATCCTGGAAAAGATGACCGGGCCTGCCGTCCCGGCTGAATGGCAAGGCGGACTGCCTTTCACTTATCGTCTTGGTCCAACATCAGACAAGCTTCATCTGGTTATCGAGAACGACAAGAAAGTGCGTTCGATCTGGAACGTCGTGGGCCGTTTACGCGGCGCCGAACGACCGAATGAGTGGGTGATTCTGGGAAACCATCGCGATGCATGGGTGTTCGGAGGTGTCGATCCGAGCAGCGGTAGCGCGACGCTGATGGAAACGGCGCGCGCGTTTGGAGAACTCAAGCGAAGTGGCTGGAAGCCGCGGCGCACACTGATTTTTGCGTCGTGGGACGCGGAGGAATTTACACTCACCGGAAGTACTGAATGGGGTGAGTTGGAGGCCGAACGACTCCAGGCCGGAGCGCTTGCTTATCTGAATGTTGACAGTTCGTCTTCGGGTAATAACTTCACCGCCGCCGCCGTGCCGGCGCTTGCGGGTTTCCTCCGTGACGTCGCACGTGATGTTCCTGATCCAAGTGGTGGCTCTATTTATGACGCGTGGCTTCGTCAAACCAAAGACGCGAAGGAGCCCGAGGTAACAACACGACTCGGATCAGGTTCGGATTACACGGTCTTTCTTAACTTCCTCGGACTGCCGGTTGCGGATCTTACATTTGATGGTCCATACGGTGTCTATCACTCGATTTACGACAGCTTCACCTGGGTCGATCGCATCGGTGATCCCGGCTACTACTATCACGCAGCGATGGGAAGATACTGGGCCGCTGCCGCACTGCAACTCTCGGAATGCGACTATGTGCCGCTGGACTACGCGGCTTACGCGCGTGAGGTGCAGAGCTATCTCGACGAAACCGAAACAGCGGGCGCGCCGGCTGGGAGTCAATATTGATTTCAGTCAGGTTCGTGATGCTGCCAAGACTTGGGAGAAAAACGGCCGCACCGCACTCGAGATCGCGCGCAAGGCTGTCGACGCTGGCGACACGGCTCGTGCTGAGCGCGTGCACAGGGGACTAATGAAGGTTGAGCGCGCGCTTCTCGATCCGGAAGGCCTCGTTGGCCGGCCATGGTTCAAGCATTTGATCTACGCCCCGCGACCCACCTATAAACCGTTGGTCCTGCCAGCGCTCACTGAGGCGATCGAGGCCCGCGATCAGTCGCGTGCAAAATTGGAAGTGGAACGTCTCACTCGCGCTCTTAAACGTGCGGCCGCGGCTATTGAAGGCGTTTAGTTCAACTCCAGTATCACCTCATAAAGAAACTGTAGAGCGAAACCGAGATTTTCTACTGACACACGTTCATCGTCGCCGTGAGAGCGGGCGAGTTCACCATCGTCCAACTTGAAGGGCTCGAAGCCGTAAGCGGTGATTCCGAGGGGACGAAACTTGGCGCTGTCAGTTGAGCTTGTAAGCATCGTCGGGATCACCGGCACTCCCGGATCGCGTCGTGCCGCAACTCTGCGGATCGCATGCATCAGGGCTGTGTCGGCGCTGGATCCTGTAGGGATTGACGCTTCAAGAGTTTCGATCTCCAATCCAGCATCGTTGAGCACTCGGCGCAACGACGCGATGAAACCCGCGGGCGTTTCGCCGGGAAGAAGGCGAGCATCGATCTGGGCCCAGGCCACGCCGGGAATGACGTTGACTTTATCGCTACCTTGCAGACCGGTGATGGTAAACGTATTTCTAACTTCAGCGTTGAGGGTGCCGTCAGTTAGGAGTTTCTTTCGCAACGTTGGGTTCTGAAGCGCTCTTTGCAGGTTGGCGTACGCGTTTCGTAGAACAGGATCGGTTTGTTGTTGAGCCTTCATCCGGTAGCCTTCCGCGACCGCGGGCGAGACCTGAATCGGAGTCTCCCATTTTCGCAGCCGCTCGAGCGCTGCGAGCAAACGATCGACGGAGGAATTCGCCAACGGAATCGAGCCATGTCCGGCTGGGCCTTTCGCAATGATCTTGAGCCAGAGCGCCGCCTTTTCCATCACGTCGACGCCGTATTGCTGTACCTTGCCATTCTTTACATAAACGACATCGCCTTCGTTCAGTAGAAACTCGGCGCCGCTAATTAGCTCGGGATGTTTTTCTATGATCGAAGTGGCGCCGGTGCCGCCTGCCTCTTCGTCCGCAACCGCCAACAGGATCAGATCGCGTTTCAGCGGAACCTTGAGACGTTTTATTAGACGCATCAGCGTCACGTGAACTGTTGCGGTGCCCTTCATGTCGATTGCGCCGCGGCCGTAGATGTAACCGTCACGCAGTTCGCCACTGAATGGAGGCACGGTCCAGCGTTGCGTTTCGGCCATTACGACGTCGGTGTGACTGAGCAGGATCAGTGGACGCCGGCTGTCGTCGCCCTTGATGCGCGCGTAGAGATTCGCGCGTCCCGGCGCGACGTCGAGCACGCGAGTCTCAATCCCATCCGACTCGAGGAGCTTTTGCAGGTGCAAGGCTGCAGCACGTTCGTTACCAGGCGGGTTTGTAGTGTCGATTCTTATTAGTTCCTGCAGCAGTTGAACTGCTTCGGCTCGGACTTTGGACCCGTCGACATCAGCCGCGGGACAACTGGGCGCAGCGAGAAGCAGGACCACAATAAGCAGTAAAAAACGAATGTGCATATCCACAGATTACACAGACTAATATAATCTGTGTAATCTGTGGATAAAGAAACCAAAATCGTGGCGATGGATGAAGCCATACGCGGGTTTGTACACGATGGTGATGTGATCGTCATTGAGGGGTTCACGCACCTGATCTGTTTTGCTGCCGCGCACGAAATCATTCGTCAGCGACGACGCGATCTCACCCTCTGCCGCCTCACGCCCGATGTTATTTACGATCAACTAATCGGAGCCGGTTGCGCCCGACAACTCGTATTCAGTTGGGCCGGAAACCCGGGCGCTGGTCCACTTTATGCTTTGCGCAGGGCCGTCGAGCAGGGCATTCCCCATTCAATCGAGCTCGAAGAATATTCGCACTTTGGTATGGTCGCCCGCTTGACTGCCGGCGCGGCGAAGCTGCCTTTCT
>DASUPR010000097.1:0-11288 GCA_036281015.1 Pyrinomonadaceae bacterium | reverse complement strand
GATGACGCACCGTGAGCTCGGTGCGCGCATCCTCGAAAAACTCGAGCAGGATATGGCGGACGTCGGCGAAGTCGAGACGCGGCCAAAGATGGAAGGGAACCAGATGTTCATCATCCTGGGACCAAAGAGACACAAAGGCGGCGGGAAAGACACTGCGCCGCCGCAGTGAGTGATCGATTGTTGATTGCCGATTGTTCGGGTTGCGTGCGGCGCGACAGAGTTTGCTGGAGACAATCGGCAATCAACAATCGGCAATCGAAAATAACCAAAGGAAGCGAATTATGCCTAAACTGAAAACACACAAAGGTGCTGCGAAGCGCTTTCGGCTGACTGCGACCGGCAAGGTCAAGCGCGGCCACTCGCATGCACGACACATACTGACCAAGAAGACCAACAAGCGGAAGCGTCATTTGGATATCGACGTGCTCGTTTCCGAGTCCGACCACGAGCGCGTGATGTCGATGCTGCCCTACGGCCGCGGTTAAGGTCATTGCCGATTTTCGATTGCCGATTGCCAATTGGAAGGCCGTCGGTCACGGTTGAAAATCGACAATCGGCAATTGGCAATCGAAAATTTTTATAGGGAGGTAATCATATGCCCAGAGCAAAACGTGGCAATAAGCGTCTCGAAAGACGCAAGAAGATACTTAAGTTAGCGAAAGGTTACCGCGGCACGAAGTCGAAGCTTTACCGGTCGGCGAAGGAGTCGGTCGAACGCGGGTTGAACTTCGCGTACACCGGACGGAAGTTGAAGAAGCGTGATTTCCGGAGTTTGTGGATCGTGCGCATCGGCGCGGCGGCCCGTTTGAACGGCTTGAACTATTCGCAACTGATGCATGGTTTGAAACTGGCGAGCATCGAGCTCGACAGAAAAGTGCTTGCCGATCTGGCGGTGCACCAGCCGGAATCGTTTGCCGAGGTCGTGGCCCAGGCCAAGAACGCGCTCGAGAACGAACAGCGCAACAAAGCGGCGTAGTTTCGAAAGGACTAATCAGTGAAATTAACAACACTTCTACTCACGTTTCTACTCGGCGCAACCGTCGCGTTCGCACAACAATCAGCCATCCCCGCAGCGGCCCAGCCGGGCCACAAACTCTCCGGAGTTTACGAAGGGACCGTAAAGGGGCAGACCGAAAAGGTAACCCTTCACTTGAAAGTCGACGGCCCTAAACTGGCCGGCCGTGTGCAAGTCGGTGATAAGACGTATGAGCTTACACAGGGAGCAGTTACTGAAAAAACAGTCTCGCTGGTTTTCAAGGACGGTAAGCTGGACGGTGATGTCAATGGCGAAATGCTCATCTGCAACTTGTGGGTGGGTAGCGAGAAAAAAGTCGTCGAGTTGCAACGAGCCCCGGCCGTTCCGGCGGTACCTGCAGTGCCGGCGACGCCTGAAGCCAAATTCGTCCCAAACGGTCAATGGGAAGCTGTCGCTGATGCGAATGGCCAGCCGTTTCCGTTTCTGCTGACGCTGAAAGTCGATGGCGAGAGCGTGTCGGGTAACAGCAGTTCACAACTCGGCGAAGCGCCGCTCAAAGACGGCACGTGGAAAGACGGCAAGCTTGCGTTTGTCATCGAAGGCTCGAACGGCAACATTTCGATGGTTGCTACTGTCGTCGATGGAAAGCTTTCCGGCGAATTTGATTACGCCGGACAATTGCAGGGCAAGTGGGTTGCGGTAAGAAAGCAATAGATGGTCTGTTGAATGACACAAGAGCTAACGGATCTATCACCTGCACAGCAGGTTGACATGGCTAGCAAAGCGTTCGAACAAGAGTTCGAACGCTTTGCCCGCTTTACATTGGATTTAAGTTCGCTATCCAGCCTGCCGTTGGACGAGGCGCTGGCCGAGGAACGGGCGCTGTCAGAACTGCGCACGCGTCACCTGGGTAAGAAAAGCGCGTTGGCGGCAGCCAAGAAGCTGATCGGTCGCGTTGCGGCTGACGAACGCGCGGCGTTTGGCCAGTTGGTCCAATCGGCCGAAGCGACGATCGTGAGCACGATCGAACAGGCCGAACAGAACCTGAAGCAGTACATCGAACAGGCACGAACGGCGCGCGAGAGCATCGACGTGACGGTGCCCGGGCGGCGCCCGGCTTATGGCCATCGTCACCCGATTACGATCCTGCGCGAGCGTATCGAAGACATCTTCGTCGCACTCGGCTACGTGATCGAGGACGGCCGCGAGATCGAGACTGACTTCTACAACTTCACGGCTTTGAACATTCCCGACAATCATCCGGCGCGCGGTGAAGCCGACACGTTCTACACGACTGACGGCTTTGCGCTGCGCTCGCAAACGTCAACGGTGCAGATTCACGCGATGCAGCGTCGCGGCGTGCCGATCCGCATGATCGCGCCCGGCCGCGTGTTCCGGCGTGATACGCCCGACCCGACGCACAATCCGATGTTCTACCAGGTGGAAGGCTTGTGCGTGGACCGCGGGATCACGATGGCGCACTTAAAAGGAACGGTCACGGAGTTTCTGCGGCGGACGTTCGGGCCGGACACGGTCACGCGTTTTCGCCCGTCGTACTTCCCGTTCACCGAGCCCAGCGCCGAGTTTGATTTCAGTTGTTTCAAGTGCAAAGGCGCCGGTTGCCGAATCTGTAAGAACTCCGGCTGGATCGAGCTTGGCGGTTCGGGAATGGTCCATCCGGACGTGTTGCGCATGGTCGGCGTCGACCCGCAGGTGTATTCGGGGTTCGCGTTTGGCCTGGGGATCGATCGCATGTGTGCGCTGATGTATGAGCTCGACGACATACGGCTGTTGTTCGAGAACGATGTCAGGTTTTTAGAACAATTCGAATAGGCAATGTTCATCAGTTACGACTGGCTTAAGGATTACACGGACACAACGCTGAGTCCGCAGGAACTTCGCGACCGGCTGACAATGGTCGGGCTCGCGATCGATGCGGTCGAGACCCACAACTCTGATTCGGTGCTGGACGTTGAAGTGCCGTCGAACCGGCCCGACTGCCTGAGCCACGTGGGAATCGCGCGCGAGGTTGCGGTAATTGAACGGAAAGACCTGCGATTGCCACAGATCGAATCGTTCGAGACTGAAGGCCGTGCGGCAGATCTCACCGCGGTGGAAATCAAGGACCCCGATCTCTGCCCGCGTTACGCAGCCCGGCTCGTTCGCGGCGTGAAGATCGCGCCCTCGCCCGAGTGGTTGGTCAAACGTCTCGAAGCAATCGGACAACGGCTCATCAACAACGTCGCTGATGTCACCAACTACGTGTTGCACGAGTTGGGCCAACCGCTGCACGCCTTCGACTTTCACAAGCTCGCTGGACCACGAATCGTCGTGCGCCGTGCCGCGACCGGCGAAAAGCTGAAGACACTGGACGGCGTCGAACGCACGCTCACGACCGACATGCTCGTCATCGCCGATGCGGAACGGCCCGTCGCACTCGCTGGCATCATGGGCGGTGAAGAGTCGGAGATCTCTTCGACGACCGCCGACGTTTTGATTGAAAGCGCTTACTTCGATCCCGATTCAGTGCGACGCACAGCGCGCGCTCTCGGCATGGACACGGAAGCCTCGCGCCGCTTCGAACGCGGCGCCGATCGCGAGGGAATTCTTCGCGCACAGGAACGTTGTGTTCAACTCATCTGTGAACTTGCAGGAGGCGTTGCAAGCGAAGATTGGATTGACATCTATCCCGGCCCCTTTGTCTCTCGCATAGTGGCCTTTCGTCCACAGCGAGTCCCTGAACTTACCGCGGTTTCGGTAGAACCCACCGAGATTGTTCGTATCTTGACCGGTCTCGGGTTCGAGCCCGTGGATCAATCTTTCAAAGTCCCGTCGTGGCGAGTCGACGTCTCACAGGAAGAAGACCTCGTCGAGGAAGTCGCACGCCACACCGGTTACGACAAGATCGGTTCGGAACTCCCGCCGTCTAGCGCGTCCGGCGAGTACCAGCCGACCGAGATGAAGCAACGTCTCTTGCGGCGTGCGCTCAACGCTTTCGGCTACGACGAAGCGATCAACTTCAGCTTCGCGCCAAAGCAAACAGAAGGTCAGACCGAGCTCAAGAATCCGATCATCGAAGACGCGGCCTTCATGCGCGCCACGCTCTTACCGGGCTTGCTGAATGCGCTGCGTCACAATCTCAACCACGGCATTCGGGACGTCCGCTTGTTCGAAATTGGCCGTGTTTTCGGCCCTGCCGGGAACGGCGAATTGCCCCAGGAAACTTTGTCGCTCGCGCTTGTCGCGACCGGCGGAGCCGTGGAAGCAAACAAAGCTCAAGCCGAGCGCGACCTCGACTTCTTCGACGTAAAAGGCGCTCTCGAAACCGCGGTCGAGTGGATGGGGTTGAGTCCGCTGCGTTTCCTGTCTGTTGAAGCCTCGCACTTGCGTGCAGGACAGTCAGCGCGAATCCTGAGTGGCGAAAAAGAGATCGGCACGATCGGCCGTCTTGCAGAGAGTGTTGCTACGAATTACAAGTTTCGTTATCCGGTTTATGTAATGGAACTCGATCTGGAGTCATTACTTAGTGGACCGGCAAGAATTGTCCAGTACGCCCCGCTCCCGCGCTACCCGTCCGTCGTACGCGACATCTCTCTCTTGCTTAACCGGAGTATCGCCCTCGACGATCTGCTGAACGCAGTCAAGGAAAAGCGCGTCGCCGACTTCCGCGGCGTGAAGCTTTTGGGCACCTTCGAAGGCGGAAATATTCCGTTGTCCAAACGATCCGTGACGCTGCGTTTGGAGTATCGTTCTGACGAACGCACGTTGCGCGACGAAGAGGTTGAGGAACGCCACACGCAGTTGACGTCGTCGTTGCTCGAGACGTTCTCAGCACAACAACGCTAGAAACATGAACGCCGGAAATAAATCTTACCGAATTGCAGGATGAGTCTTGCACTCGCAAGCCTGAAGTCGGATAATCGCGTTCGCATTTCACTTTAGCCAAACCCGGGAGACAAATTGATGGTTGGTCTGTCAGGCCTCGAAAAGTTTTCGCATCTCGAAGATAAGATCTATCGAACCATCGAACTCACGAAGACGCTGCGTCAGGAAAAAGAAAACCTGGAAAAAGAACTCGCGCTCATTCATCGCGACATGGGCAACGTGCTTAACGAAAAAGAGCGACTCGAAACTCAGATCGAGAAGCTGCTCGCCGAACGCGAGACGATCCGCATGAAAGTCGAAGCCATGCTCGACGCCATCGCTGCTCTCGATCCGGAAATGGCAGAGGAACTCAGATGAGTTCAGGACTCGGCCGCATGATCAATAAAGGCAGTATGGAAGGCAGTACCAATAGTCCGACGATCCGCGTTGAGATTTACAACCAGACTTACAACATCCGTTCCGACGGCGACACCGAATACATCATTCAACTCGCGGAATTCGTCGACAGCCGCATGAGAGAAATCTCATCGGGAACACTCACGGTCGACTCTTTGAAAGTCGCCATTCTCGCCGCATTGCACATCGCGGACGAACTTCATCGCCTCAAGAACATGCACGAACAGGCCGACGCGCAACTCGCCGCGCGCAGCGCCGAGTGCGCGGAAATGCTCGACCGTCTTTTGAAGGTGCGAACCACCCTGGAGAACGAGCAGGGCGGCGCAGGCAAGCTCTCCCTCGGATAACCAAAACACGCAAAAAAAGCAGGGTGAGGCGAAGGACAAAGGTCCTTTCGTTATGCTAATATCCCGCACGGCGGAGGGAAACGTTCTGCGGTGATCGTCACCGAGTTACGATGATTGAGCCAACGCCGTTGATTCGGGAGACCGAGGTCGTCTAGCCAGTGCACTTCTTCATCGTTAAGAACTGCCAGAGGCTACGTCATTAAGAGGTCACCCACCTGTCATTGCAGGTTCAATTACGGCTTCGGAACGACAGATGCGGATCTCCCTCCCGCCAAACCAAACCGCCAATCTCGACCGAGATTTGCGGTCTTTTTTGTCTTAGCCTCCAAATAAAGCGATGAAGGTTCTAATGATCGGAGATGTGGTTGCGAAGCCCGGGCGCGTGGCGGTGCTCGAGCGCATCCAGGATCTGCGTGAACAACACCAGATCGATCTCGCGATCATGAACGCCGAGAACCTTGCCGGCGGCTTCTCCGTAACGCCGTCGCTTTGCGAAGAGCTGTTTGCCAACGGCATCGACGTGATGACCTCCGGCAATCACATCTTCGACAAGAAAGAGGCGATCGATTACATCCGCAAACAGCCGCGCCTCGTTCGTCCCGCCAACTATCCACCGAACACGCCCGGCAGTGGCTTCTGGACGGGGGAAGTCAACGGCGCCCACGTGGCGGTGATTAATTTGATGGGCCGCGTGTTCATGCCGCCGTCCGATGATCCTTTTCGGATCGTCGATCAGATCGTCGGCTCATTGCCGGAGAAAGCAACGGTGCGACTCGTAGACATGCACGCTGAAGCGACGTCGGAGAAAGTCGCGATGGGTTGGCATCTTGATGGCCGTGTTTCGGCCGTCGTCGGCACACACACGCACGTGCAAACCGCTGATGAACGAATCCTGCCGCAGGGCACTGCGTATTTGACCGATTTGGGAATGACGGGACGTTACGCCGGCGTTATCGGCATGAGCAAATCAGACGTGATTGCCCGGTTTACTTCGGTAACTGCCCGCCGAGCGGAACACTCGAGCGGGCAGGTGCGCATCTGCGGGGCTGTGATCGATGTCGATGAGATGACTGGCCACGCGCGTGGTATCGAACGCGTCAACCTCGCGCATGATCAGTAACTACTGCTTTCCTGTCTTTCTTAACTGGCGCGCGAGCTGAACTCTCTCCGCTACCTCATCCTTCAATTCCGGCTTCATTTTCAAAACGGTATCCAGGTCACGCTGCGCTTCCGCTTCGTTTCCGAGATAAACCTTTGCCAGTCCACGGTTGAAATAGGCCCACACGATCTCGGGATTGAGTTCCAGCGCGCGGTTGAAATCGTTGATAGCTTCCTGCATCTGTCCTTTTTTCATGTAGACAGTGCCGCGGCCTTGATATGCCCACGACATACCGGGCGCCAGTTCGATCGCGCGATCGAAGTCTTTCAACGACGCGTTCAGGTTGCTTACTGCAAGGTAAGCATAACCACGAAGGTAAAAGCTGTCGGCAACATCGTCTTTCAACTCGATCGCGTGATTCAGATCTGATAGCGCTTCCTTGTCGTGACCGAGGTCGTGATGCAGACTGCCGCGGTTGTTGTAAGCCTGAAAGAAATCTTTCTTGAGTTGAAGGGCGCGATCGAGATCTTGCAAAGCGCCTTGCATATCGCCATTCGCGCGAAGCGCGGCTGAACGATTCAAGTAAGCAACGGCCAAACCCGGCCTGATGCGCAGCGCTGAGTTGAAGTCTTCGATCGCTGCGAGGTAATCGCGCTGTTGGTAACGCAGTAGCCCGCGATTGTTGTAGGCGTTTGCCGTGAATGGATCGATAACTCGGATGTTTTCGCTCGACGCGTCCAATGGTTCGTCCACGCGGGCGAACGAGTTCGCGGAGCTAAGCGGAGGCGGCGCGTTTTTTTTGCGAGTGTCGAGACGCGAACTGAGCGCGATGGCGCTCGAGTATTCTTCAATGGCGCGATCGATCTCGCCACGCTCGGTAAGCTTGAGGGCTTTGTTGAAGTGATTGATTGCTTGTTCTGGTGTCTGGTTTTGGGCCTGGGCGGAAACGATGTTGGAGATTAAGAGGGCAAGGACGGCAAAAGAAAACACATGGCGGCGCATGGTAGACCTCCCCAAGGTTGAAGCCTGTTTACCATGTGCGTTAAGATGCCGATGCCGACGATGCATCTTCGTTCGCTGCAAGGTAAACGAACTTGTGTTGTCATCAGGGCCTCGTTGCTATCGCAAGTAGCAACGGGGCTTTTATCTTCGCGATCCGAGCGACGGCTCTGAAGTTAAAACGACCAAATCAGGAAAAAGTTACAAAGAATCATTGGGAGACTTCGCGCTTACTTTTGAAACACCGTGGGGTTGTGAATTGTGGCAGGAAGCGTGAGCGAGTTTTAGAGCAGTTATTCGGGAGCGGTTTCAGTCGGCACTACTGCGCCTGCGTGAGGCTTGACGATCGGCGGTGCTAACAATCTTTGTGCATAACCTTCAGGAAACGATCGCACGCGTCCGGTTCCATCGGTGACGACATGACCGGTTTCGCCTTCGGCGACGATCTGTCCCGTCGCGGCGCGCACGATCTCGTAGCCGAAACGAAGCGAACGTTTACGTAATTCTGTAATGTGTGTACGAACAATTAGCTCGTCGTCGTAATATGCGGGCGCCTTGTAACGGCAATAAGCCTCGGCCACGACCAGAAACGCGTCTTCGTTCTCTTCCATGTCGCGGTAAGAAAATCCGCGGGCCCGGCAATAGTCGGTGCGCCCGATTTCGAACCAGACGAGATAGTTGGCATAATAAACAATGCCCATCTTGTCCGTTTCGGCATAACGCACACGTAACACCGTCTCGTGCCAAACGCCGAATACATCGTCGGGAGCGGGGCTTGTCATCTGAACAAAACCTTCAACTCTCTCAGAGTGCACGAAGGATTTAACTCCGGTCGAACCAGGCTGTAAACGTTTAGCGGACTATAAGAGTGAACCATCAATATGTCAAAGCAAATTAATCGCGGGCTGGCGCTCCTGATCCTGTTTTGTCTCTGTGCCGTCAGTCTGACCACAAGTAGCCAAGCGCAGGCGGGCGCGACCGGTACGGCCCAAAATGCCGCAATCATTTCCACTACCGACGCCGTGCTGAAGGAAACCAGCGAACTGCGCGAGCTCTCGATTTTGCGGGCGGTTAAGAGTGGCGCACAGTCGCGCTCGGAAATCGAGCGGATGATCGTGAAGAACCTCGACACCGATACCACTCCCGCGGAGATGCACGCCGCCGAAGTGCTGCTGCGCGTCTTTGGCCTGGCGCCGAACGACTTCGAATACCGTTCGTTTCTGATCAAATTACTGACCGAACAGGTCGCGGGTTATTACGATCCCAAGGCGCAGAAATTCTACCTGGCTGACTGGATCGAGTTGGAAGGTCAAAAGCCGGTGATGGCCCACGAGCTCACTCACGCGTTGCAAGACCAGCACTTCGATCTCAAACGATTCGAGAAGTGGCCGAAAGGCGACTCCGACGCCGAGCTCGCTGCTCACTCCCTGATCGAAGGTGATGCGACACTCGCGATGACTCTTTACATGGCGAAGCATCCGATGGTGGCGCTGGCTTTTATAAAGAGTCTGGGAACTCAGGAAACTTCTTCCGAGCAGTTTAAGCGTGCGCCGCGCGCGTTGCGCGAGTCGTTGTTGTTTCCGTATGAAGCGGGATCAAACTGGGCCACGCAAGTATATCGGCGTGGTGGGTGGGACCTTGTCTCGAAGGCTTACTCGAAGCTGCCGCAGTCGAGCGAGCAGATCATGCACCCGGAAAAGTACTTCTCGTACGAAGCCCCGGTTAAAGTCATGCTGCCCGATCTGAAGCCGCTGCTTGGACCGACGTGGAAGCGCATCGATACTGACGTGAACGGCGAGTGGGGACTTTACCTCGTTCTCGACGAGTATCTGAACAACACGTCGGCGTCGAAACAGGCTGCGGCCGGATGGGGTGGGGATCGATACGCACTTTACGAAGGCGCAAATTCAGGAGATGTTTTTATAGCGCAGTTCACCACGTGGGACACGGCTGTGGACGCGCGCGACTTCTTTGTGGCTTACCTGGAACGAACGTGGAAGCGTTATCCTGATGCGAAGAAGACGGACACCGTTTCGACGACTGAACGCGGTGAACGTCACGAATGGAAGACATCCGGCGGCCGCGGCGTGATTGAGTTGCGCGGCTCGCGCGTGCTGATTCTCGAAGGCATCCCGGCTAAAGCAAACACCACGGCGTTGCTCAACCGTATCTGGCATCAGGGTTAACGAACCGACGACATGAAAAAATCTGACGCTGCTACTCGACAAACTACATCACGTTTACGCGAACTTACCGATCAACTTCAGCAACTCGAAGACCGCCTGCGGCTCGGCGGTGGACCGGACAAGATCGATCGCCAACATCAGCAAGGCAAGCTGACCGCGCGCGAGCGTATTGAAAAACTGCTCGATAAGGACGCGTATGTTCAGGAGATCGGGTTGCTGGTTGCTTACGATCAGTACGACGGTAATGCGCCGGCTGCTGGTGTGGTGACTGTTGTCGGGCGTGTTGAGGGCAGGGAAGTCGTCGTGGTGGCGAATGATGCTACGGTGAAAGCGGGATCGTGGTGGCCGGAGACGATCAAGAAGATCCTGCGTGCGCAGGAGATCGCGATGCGCAATCGTGTGCCGATCATCTATCTGGTCGACTCGGCCGGCGTGAATCTTCCGTATCAGGGCGGTGTGTTTCCCGGACAGTATGGAGCGTCGCGGATTTTTTATTACAACTCGATCATGCGCCACTATCTGAAAGTGCCGCAGATCTCCGCGGTGATGGGACCGTGCATCGCGGGTGGCGCGTATTTGCCGGCGTTGTCAGACATCATCATCATGGTTGAAGGCACGTCGTTCATGGGACTCGGGGGCGCCAACCTTGTCAAAGGCGCAACGGGCCAGACGATCGATAACGAAACGCTCGGCGGCGCGCGTACGCACAACGAGCTTTCAGGTGTGGCCCACTATCGCGTTGCCGACGACGATGCTTGTATTGCAAAGATCCGTGAGTTTATTTCCGAACTGCCGAAGCCCGTTTGCGATATCGTGCCTGGTCCTGCTGGCGAGCCGCTGCGTTCGGCTGACGAACTCTACAACATCATTCCGGAAGATCACCGGCAACCCTACGACGTGCGCAAGTTGCTCGAGTGTCTGCTCGACGATGGTCATCTAGACGAGTTTCAAGCCGACTACGCGAAGGAGATGATCACGGGCCACGGGCGTATTCGCGGCATACAGGTTGGTGTGATCGCAAATCATCGTGGCATGGTGCGAATGCCGGGCGGCAAGCCGCCGCGGTTTGGCGGCATCATCTACACTGAGTCGGCGGAGAAAGTTGCTTATTTTATCGAGACCTGTAACCGGCATAAGACGCCGCTGTTGTTCGTGCAGGATGTTTCGGGCTTCATGGTTGGACCAGATGCGGAACACTCGGGAATCATTCGTGCGGGCGCGAAGTTTGTTGAGGCAATGGCGACGGCCCTTGTCCCGAAGCTTGTCTTGACCGTGAATCACGCCTCGGGCGCCGGTTATTACGCGATGGCCGGACAAGGTTTCGATCCCGACTTCATCTACAGTTGGCCCACCGGACGCATGGGCGTAATGGAAGGCGAATCTGCGGTTCAGGCTGTGTT
>DASUPR010000096.1:0-7825 GCA_036281015.1 Pyrinomonadaceae bacterium | reverse complement strand
CCGCCGCTGAAGGACGCGGAAGCAAAAGCGTGGGCCAAGTCGCGTTTGAAAGAACTGAAAGTCACGGCTGACGATTCGGTCCTGAGTGAAATCATCAGCCTCGTCGGCACTGACGTACAGACGCTCTTCAACGAGCTCGACAAACTTGCTTCCGCCGTCGCCGACACCGGCCGCATCACGTCAGCGATTGTCGATGAACTGATCGGCCGTTCGCGTGAGTTGTCGAATTTCGAACTCGGCGATCACCTGCTCGCCAACAATCGCAAGCGTGCACTCGAAACTCTTCACCGACTTCTCGACGACGGCGCCGAACCGGTGATGCTCATCGGCCTTATCGGCGGAAACTATCACCGGCTCGCGCTGGCCAAACACCTGCTCGCGAAAGGCGGACGCGAAGAGGTCTTTCGCAACATCCCTCTGCCGCCCTTCAAGCGCGACGCCTACATCGCAAACCTCCAGCGCAACGACGCCGCCAAAATCGCCCGCGGCATCCAACTCACCGCCGCCGCCGATCTCGCCATCAAGACCTCGCAAGCGACGCCTCGGCTTCAACTCGAGATGCTGGTGTGCGAGCTGTCGAGCTAACGAAGGCGTCGACCACCTGGTTGCATCTATCCAACAGCGAAGCATCCTTTGAAATCCCTTCCAGGTGACTCGCAATAGCGTCAACCCAGTACACAGTGACGTCCTCGCTATACTTCTTCCGGTCCACCTCATGATGTTCCAAAAACCGCAACAACCCCGCACGCATCCTGTCCACAGTTTCCCGAGGCGAAAGCGTCTGCAAATACCAAACAGCAACCGTCAGGTGTTCGCGGTGGTGAAAGTCTTCCTTCGCCGTGGTGCATGTCTCAAACCCACGAACAACCTGTTCAATCTCTGCCTCAGTCTCGTAAAAGCGGCTCATAGCTTTCTCCTTTTTAGCAAATAAAAAAGAGAGGCGGGCCGAAATCTCGACCCGCCTCGCGGTTCCTCAAAATTTTTAGTTAACTCTTACTTGCCGACCTGGTTCGCCTGTGCCGTCAGCCTCGACTTGTAACGCGCAGCCGCATTCGCATGCATCACGCCCTTCTGCACTGACTTGTCGATCACGGAAATCGCTTCAGGCAGCACCTGCTGCACTTCCTGCGCCGATCCCGACTCCAACGCGGCGCGGACCTTCTTGATGTAAGTCCTGACCTTAGTACGGTTACTGCGATTGATAAGGCGGCGCTTCTCGCTCTGGCGCACGCGCTTCTCGGCTGATTTATGATTCGGCATTAATTCCTCTCCTGGACGCACCCGGGTTCAGGCGCAAGTGGAGGAGTATAGGGACGCCCCGCAAG
Organism: Pyrinomonadaceae bacterium; assembly: GCA_036281015.1. Taxonomy (GTDB): domain Bacteria; phylum Acidobacteriota; class Blastocatellia; order Pyrinomonadales; family Pyrinomonadaceae; genus PSRF01. The sequence goes on along the minus strand of DASUPR010000096.1, from coordinate 6,500 downwards.
TGTGTCAAGGACGCCCCGCCAGTCCACACGTATGACACAGATTCATGCTAATCTTTGGCCAATGATTAAGATTGAACTGCCCCCCAGGGGCTTGGAGACGCTTTTTGGCGTTCACGACCAGAACATCAAGTATCTCGAATCTCTGCTTGACGTAAGAATTGACGCGCGCGGCCAGGATGTGTCCATCGACGGCGACCCGGCCGATGTGGAAACCGCGCAGAGTATCCTCGAAGATTTTTCCGACCTTTTCAAAGAAGGAAAGCACTTCACCGATAAAGAACTGCGCGAGGCCTTCACCCAAATCGCCGAGGACCGCGCGTTCAGCCTGCGCGACTACTTCACCAAAGCACGCTTCAATCCGGCCGGTAAAAAACAGGTCGCGCCGAAGTCGGCTAACCAACGCAAGTACATCCAGGCTATTCAGGAAAAGGACGTCGTCTTCGGCATCGGCGTGGCCGGCACCGGCAAGACCTATCTCGCCGTGGCGATGGCGGTCCAAGCGCTGATGCAGAAACAGGTGAACCGCATCGTGCTGGCGCGGCCCGCGGTCGAAGCCGGCGAGAAGCTCGGTTTTCTGCCGGGCGATCTACAGGACAAAGTCGACCCGTATCTCCGTCCACTTTACGACGCGCTGTTTGATCTGATGGACTACGAGCGCGTCACGCGCCTGCTCGAGAAGCGAGTCGTCGAAGTGGCGCCGCTTGCTTTCATGCGCGGCCGCACGCTCTCGGACGCGTTCATCATTCTCGACGAAGCGCAAAACACGACGAGCGAGCAGATGAAGATGTTTCTCACGCGCATCGGCTTCGGCTCCAAAGCCGTCATCACCGGCGACGTCACCCAGGTCGACCTGCCGACCGGCAAACGCAGTGGTCTAATCGAAGCGGAACGCATCCTCTCGAACCTCGAAGGAATCGAGTTTGTCTACTTCACCGACAAAGACGTGGTGCGTCACAAGCTCGTGCAGATGATCATCCGCGCTTACGAAGAGCAGAGTAGGAAGAACCAGATCTAGCCAGCGATGCCAGCGATTATTGAAGCGGTCAATCGTCAAAGGAAAATGAAGATCGATACGAAAGCGTGGGAGTCTTTCGCGGAGAAGGCCGCGGCCGCGATCGGTAACGGCGGCTCGACAGCGACAATCGCCTTTGTTTCTGACAAAGCCATTCGCCAGCTCAACCATCAATTTCGCAACGTCGACAAGGCGACCGATGTTTTGTCATTTCCGGCTGACGAAACAGAGAAACTCAACCTCGGCGACATCGCCATTTCAGTCGAAACCGCCGCGAGACAGGCAAAAGAGAACGGCCTGACGTTCGACGAAGAAGTCGCGCAATTGATTCTTCACGGCCTGCTGCATCTCTCCGGTTACGACCACGAAACAGACAATGGCGAGATGAATAGGTTAGAGGTCCGCCTGCGTAAGAAGCTGGGGATTTAAGCAGGATCGACGCAAGAAGTTTATACGAGCCATTTACGATTCGCCCCTAACCCATTACTATTCCAATCATCGATGGAACTTGAAATAGGGCTGACGCTCCTGCTGCTGATATTGCTCTCCTTGCTGGCCACGGTCGACATGGCCTTCGCTCAGCTAAGCGACGTCGGGCTGCGCCGCCTTACCGGCGAGAACGGTGACAAGCCCGAATCACGCTCGCGAATGTTTCTGCGACAAGCGTTGGAGAACCGGCCGCGGTTTGCTTTCGCCCTCTCCGCGACGATCCAGATCCTGCTGGTCGTCGTCGCCGTACTCATCACTTCCATCTCGTTGAGTCTTTTTCAGGATATTCGCATGGTGCCGGTCGGCCTGCTCGCCGGCCTGATCCTGGCAGGCATTTTCCGTCAACTCATTCCGCTCTTCATCGCCACGCGAAATCCGGAAAAGACGCTGCTCTTTCTCGTTCCGCTCATCAGGCCGTTCTTCCCGATCATGTCCTTCATTGCCGATCCGTTTCAGCGGCTGTTTGACCGCTCGCGTCGCAACAAGGACCACGTTACGGAAACGGGCGATGTTGAAGAGGAAGACGACGACAGCGGCGATCTACAGGCGCTGATCGACGTCGGCGAAGCCGAGGGCATCCTCGAAGAGGAAGAAGGCGAGCTCATCCACTCGATCATCGAGTTTGGCGATACGAAGGTGAGCGAAGTGATGACCCCGCGTCCCGACATCGTCGCGGTGCCCGTCACAGCCACCATTCGCGAAGCCCGCGACGTCATGGTCGAATCGAAGTATTCGCGCCTGCCCGTCTATCGCGAACAGATCGACAACGTCGAAGGCATTATTTACGTGCGCGATCTGCTGCTCTGCTGGGCCGAAGGTCGCGAAAACGAAAACATTGGACCACTCGTGCGCTCGGTTTATTTCATACCGGAAACAAAACCCGTCGCCGATCTGCTGGAAGAAATGCAGAAGGCCCACGTGCAGTTAGCGATGGTGATCGACGAGTACGGCGGCGTCTGCGGTCTCGTGACAGTGGAAGACATTCTCGAAGAGATCGTCGGCGAGATCGAAGACGAAGACATCGCCGGCGAAGAGTTGGAAGAGATCGTGGAAGGTCCTGACGGTTTCTATGAAGTGCCGGGATCGACAGAGATCGGCAAGATCGAACAGTTGTTTGACATGGAGATCGAGGCTGACGATTTCACGACCATCGCCGGACTCGTAATCAACGAACAAGGGACAGTACCAAACGTCGGCGAGCGGCTCGAAATTCGCGGACTCGAAGTTGAAGTGCTCGAAGCTGACGAACGTCGCATCAGCCGCCTGCGCGTGAGAGCCAAGCCGGAGACAGTCACTAACGAAACGGATGAAACACAAAAGCAAATTCCTGCGGGGAAAAAGAATTGATCCCGCACCCATCGCAAAAGAGATCTCGGTCGCAGATTTAATCGACGAATCATTCCTGGCCTACAACGCCGCGCGATTGCGTGAAGCGTGTCAACTGTTCACGCGGAAGATGCTCGAACCGGAAGTGACGGTCGGCCTCTCGCTGACAGGAGCACTGACGCCTGCGGGACTCGGCATTTCCGCGCTGATTCCGTTGATCAAAGCCGGCTTTATCGACTGGATCATCTCCACCGGCGCCAACCTTTATCACGACACGCACTTCGGCATCGGCCTTTCGATGCACCAGGGCAACGCGCAAACGTCAGACATCGTCCTGCGCGAAGAAGAGGTCGTGCGCATCTACGACATCTTCTTCGACTACTCGGTACTGCTCGATACGGACGCGTTCTTCCGTCGCATCATCGAAGGCGCTGAGTTTCAGCGCGCAATGTCGAGTGCTGAATTTCATTACTTGTGCGGCCGTTACGTTCACGAGCGTGAAAAGAAACTGGGCATCCAGGACAAGTCACTGCTCGCTGTCGCTTACGAGTATGCCGTGCCGATCTACACTTCATCGCCCGGCGACTCATCGATCGGAATGAACGTCGCCGCCAAAGCGCTTCAGGGCAACAAACTGGCTTTCGATCCTTCGCTCGACGTGAATGAAACCGCATCGATCGTGTTGGCTGCCAAACGCAGCGCACACAAGACGAAGAAGAAAGACAAGAAACAGAAAGGACGTTCCGCAGTCTTCATTCTCGGCGGCGGTTCGCCAAAGAATTTCCTGTTACAAACCGAACCGCAGATTCAGGAAGTGCTCGGCATTGATGAACGCGGTCATGATTACTTTCTGCAAGTAACGGATGCACGGCCTGACACCGGTGGTCTTTCAGGCGCCACACCGGGTGAAGCAGTGTCGTGGGGCAAGGTTGATCCCGATCGATTGCCGGATGCTGTTGTGTGTTATTTGGATTCTACTGTGGCGCTTCCGCTCATAACGGCTTATGCTCTTACACGTCACGACCCGCGTGAACCCAAGCGCCTCTACGAGAAGCGCGAGGAGTTCATGAACCTGTTGCAAGCCGAATACAAAAAATCCAAGCGACGATAGCTTGAGGAGCGATCATGGGAGAAACCACTCTCGGCCGTAAGCCGAAGACTTATTACGACTGCGTTAAGTGTCCCGCGTTCTGTTGTTCCGTCTATGAACGCGTGCAGGTAACGCCACGCGACATTCGGCGCCTGGCGAAACACTTCGGCGTGACAGTAGAAGTCGCGACTGCGCGTTACACGAAGATGTGGGAAAAGGAAAGAGTGTTGCGCCGGAAGCGCGATCCCTTGTTGGGCGAAACCTGCCAGTTCCTCAATTTTGAGACACGTGGCTGCGGGATCTATCACGCGCGTCCAGCGGTGTGCCGCGAATATCCGATCACCACACGCTGCGCGTACTACGACCTGTACAAATTCGAGCAGGAACAGCAGGATGATCCCAACACCCTGCCGATCGTGCAGATTACTTTTCGTAACGGAAAGAAGAAGTGAAGGAATTTCGATGTAGTTAGTCTGCGATCTGAACCGGCAGCGGCACGCGACGGAATCCATCAATCCGCTTTAACCAATATTCAGTGAACGGCTGGTAGACAACGCCGTGGCGGCGCGAGGCGTGGTAGAAACCATTTGCGTCAGCAACGACGCCGACGTGTGTCAGTCCGCTGAAGAACACGAGCGTGCCAAACTTGTACTGCTCTTCCTCGGGCGGCGCTGCGAAACGGGTGAACAAATGGCGAGCACTAACTCGTTCGAAGTTGATCCCGGTCGCGTTGTAGATACTCCAAACAAAGCCCGAGCAGTCGAACCTGTTTGGTCCAGTTGCACCCCAGCGATAACGTGAGCCCAGGCGCGCGCCGATGGCGGCCATGAGCAAGGGCTGAAACTTAAGCGGATTGGAGTCGGTTGGACCAACCGGCGTCGTGACATCGATCACCGGCTTTGGTTTCGCTTCCCAAACAGGCCTGGTATCCGCGACGTTCACGGCTGAGACCAGCGCAAAATCATCTGGTGAGCACGAGACCTCGTTGGGGTCGCTTATTGGTTGAATAACACGTGGTCGGGTTTGCGAAAGCGCTGTTATTGAGCAGAGTCCGATAGCCACGAGCGTGACCAATGCGCGACAGACGAGATTTCTTAACACCATGATTAAACGGGGAAGTACCTTCTCCTTATTGATTTCTACTTTTGTTTATTGCTTGAGTGAGGAGGGCACCGCTAAAAGACTCAGGCATCTTAGCGGCTCAAATATGGTGTTTCAACTGGCAATGTGACTGTTTCGTGACGAAACGCGGGCCATACATTTTGTTCGCATCGAAAGAAGTCACGAATTCTTTGCGGGTGCGGTCAATCTGAAGGATTTGTAGCCGCGCGGCGACTCACGCGCGCTGCAGCTTCAAGTAAAGATTAAGCGTAAAAAGCAGAGTAATAGCCAGCGTCATGGGGCAGAAGAACTCCTTGACGGTCCATAACCAAAAAATATTTTGTGTTCTAAATAAAGGGAGAATCGCGCGGAAGTACCAGGATTAGACCGTGCGGCCGGCGTAGTTTAGACCAACCGTAATGATCTTCTGCAGCAACTGATCGTAGGGCACGCCGCTGTGCTCGGCGGAATCGGCGAAGTCTTCGTTCTGAGCGATCTGAGGATTCGGATTCGCCTCCAACAAATAGAACTGGCCCTGTTCGGTCATGCGGTAATCAAGCCGCGCATAACCGCTCAAGAACAGATAGCGATAGATTCGTTTTGAGAGCCGTTCGAGGGTCTTGTGTTGTTCGGGAGTGAGGTCTGCGGCCCGCGTCTTCACGCCGACTTTCTCCTGATACGCGGGGTCCCACTTCACTTTCAACGTGGCGATGTTCTCAGAACCTTCCGGCAGCTTCTCCATCACCAGTTCCCACGGCGCGTAAGTCTGAATGTTCTGATTGCCGATCACGCCGACGTAGATCTCGCGGCCCTTGATGTACTCCTCCGCGATCGCGGCGGTCTTGTTCTGCCTGTGAATAAACTCAACGCGCTGCGCCAGCTTCTCGTCGTCGTAAACTATCGACGCCTGCGCGATTCCTACCGAGCCTTCTTCACTGATCGACTTCACGAGCAACGGAAACTTCAAACGTTTCGGACGCCTGACTTTTCGATTCATCGGGAACACGGCGAAGTTCGGCACCAGCAGACGGTGATAGGAGAGGATCATCTTCGTCAGTGCTTTGTCGTGCGCCAAAGTGAGGCCGCGCGGGTTACAGCCCGTGTAAGCCTGCTTCATCAGTTCGAGATAACTGACGACGTGCTGATCGTAAAGCGGATAACCGTGAAACTCTTCAAGCAGATTGAACGCGATGTGTGGCTTGTGCTCCATTAGCGCGTCGCCGATCACGTTGAGCTGGTTGTAGAGACCGATCGGATAGACCTCGTGGCCCATCTTCCTGAGCGTCGAGGTGACGTCATACTCGGTTTTGATTTCGAACTTTTCTTTGTCGGAAAGACCGTTCAACGACTCGGGAGGCACGAAGTCTTCGTGAACAAGTACGATGATGCGAAGTTTCTTTCGCGGCTCGAGGGTCATACGGCGATGCGATGATAACCTGAGTGGAGCACGTTCATTACTTGCACAGTCAGCACTATCATTAC
>DASUPR010000095.1:0-4513 GCA_036281015.1 Pyrinomonadaceae bacterium | reverse complement strand
TCCACTTTATGGCCTGGCGATGGTGGAAGACATCACGGATCGCAAACGTTCGGAGGACGCCCTGCGCGCCAGCGAAGAACGTTACCGTTCGTTTGTCGTGAATAGCTCGGAAGGAATCTGGCGTCTCGACGTCGAAGAGCCTATAAACGTCAAACTTCCCGTCGAGGAACAGATCAGTTTGTTCTACAAGTACGGCTATCTCGCGGAATGTAACGACGCGATGGCGCGCATGCACGGCTACCAGCGCGCCGACGATGTGCTCGGCCTGCGTTTTGGCGATTCGAAGTTTACGTCGCATCCCGCGAACACGAATGTGATGCGGAAACTGATCGCCGCCAGATACCGGCTACTCGAACTTGAAACCGCACAGTTTGATGACGAGGGCAGAACCCGATACTTCTCCAGCAATATCATCGGCATCATCGTCAACGGCATGTTGCTTCGCGTTTGGGGCGTGCAGCGAGATCAAACCGAACTAAGAACGACCGCCCTCAAGCTCGAGTACTCGCACCAGCAGTTGCGGCAACTCTCCGGCTATTTGCAAAGGCTGCGCGAACGGGAAAAGGCCAACCTGTCGCGCGAGTTACACGACGCGATCGGACAAGCGCTCGCGAGCGTCAAAATTCAAGCCGCACTACTGAAGAAGAACATCGCCACGACCGGCCAGGTCGACGTGGACCAGGTAACACAAGCACTGGACGAGATCGGGCACTCGCTCGACGAAACAATACGCTCGGTGAAAGCAATCTCAACCGAACTCCGCCCGGGCGTACTCGATAAATTCGGTCTCGCAGCAGCGATCGAGTGGCAGTGTGAAGAGACCTCACGCCGTTTGAAGATCGACTGCAAGTGCAACGTTCCGCAGAAAGACCTGAACATCCCTTCCGAGATATCAACCGCGCTTTTTCGTATTCTTCAGGAAGCCTTGACCAACGTAGCCGTGCACGCGAATGCCGACACGGTCGACGTCGATCTCATAGTTACCGATTCGACAGTCTCGCTGGTGATTGCTGACAACGGCAGAGGCATTACCGTGGAAGAGATCGAAGCGCCAAACTCACTCGGTCTTTTGGGAATGCGCGAACGCGTCGAGTTTCTCAAAGGCTCGTTCAGTATCTCAGGCGCGCCCGGGCGCGGCACCACGATCAAGGCAAGCTTCAACCTCAAACCCGGCCTTCACGAAGCCATTGGAGATCTGTAGTGACTAATGTCCTCATCGTCGACGACCATCCGATAGTCAGGCGCGGATTGAAGCAGGTACTTCAGGATGAACCAGACTTTTCAGTTCTCGAAGCCGGCGACGCTCGCGAAGCCCTTCACGAAATCAAAGCACAGCCTGTCGATCTCGTGATCGCGGACATCGATCTGCCGGGTATGAATGGTATCGAACTGCTCAAGGAGATCAAGCAGCACTACAAGCAGACACCGGTGTTGATGTTGAGCGTGTATCCGGAAGACCAGGTGGCCGTCAGGGTCCTGCGGGCGGGAGCCGCGGGATTCCTGTCGAAAGAAACCGCGCCCGAACAACTCGTCGTGGCCATTCGAAAAATTCTCGACGGCGGCAAACACATCAGCGAGCGCGTCGCGGATTTGCTCGTCATGAATCTCGGCGCCTCAAGCGAAAGGAGCATGCACGAGAAGCTTTCCGATCGCGAGTTTCAGATCCTTTCGCTCTTCGGGGAAGGGAAAACCGTAAAGCAGATCGCCGAGAGCCTGTCGTTGAGCGTGCCGACCGTCAGCACGTATCGCGCACGCATACTCGACAAGATGGAAATGAAAAGCACCGCCGAACTCGTCCGCTACGCGATTCAGAATCGCCTCTCAAACCCCAAGTAGGTCACAGCTTAAACTTGGCCCCCAGCACGATGCCGCTCATGGTTGTCTTGAAAATAAATGGATCGTCGAAGTAGTCGACGCGCAGGTAGCGATAACCTCCGATCACCGCGATTCGCGGGTTGAACTGGAACCCCGCGCCACCGAACGCCTGGCCGGTGAAGTCCGACGCGACGCCAAAGCCACCAACGTCAAACTTGCCGGTCACAAAAACTCGCGGCGAGAGTTGCGGGGTTCCTCTCACGCCGACAACCGGGCCCGCCCAGTTCTTACTCTCTTCCACATCGACCAGCGGCAGGATTCTCGGTTGGACGTGAGATGAGGCTTGACGTGCCAGATGCGAACGCCAACCAGGAGGTCGATCGTGCCCCGTTCACTGGGTGCGGTTTTTCATGTCTCGTATGGACCACAGGTGACGCCGCCCCGCGCAGTTCCAGTACGCGGACTGTAGGCAGCCCACCCGCCAGCATCGCCGTGTGGTCCATACGAGACATGAAAACGCGCCCATTCACGAAGTCGGAATGAGTTAGAAAGCTCTTTGCAAGTGCGGCAAAAAGGAACACGTTCCCAAAACGATAAATAAAGCTATTCACTGTTGAGCACCCCATGAGGTCCGTTAATTGCGCGAAGGTAAACGAGCGAATTCCCAGAGTTAATCGGGTGAAATCAGTATTTCAGACAGGAGAGACTATGTAGGTTCGGGGAAGATGTCACCTAGTAAAAATACGGGTTGTCGAGATCTCAACTAGAGCGTACACTGCGCATAGTTTTTCTGAACTTCGCAACCGACATAAGCTTTTAGATCCGCATCAGGTAAGCCGATTCCACTCCCACGTTTGGAGTCTCAGACCGAGCAGACGCAGCGGTATCTGCTCAACGACAATAAGCCCAGAACCTGAGGTCCCCCTGGGGCTGCCGCAAGGTACAGTGCGGGTGCCGAGGCAGCATAGGTATCGAGGGCGTGTGGTTCGCCCCTGCGGCCCACCGATCAATTCGCACAATCGCATATATGAGATGTAACTCGTCGCATCTCTCTCGTCCCCTATTTGCGATGGTGGTATTGCTATACCACACAGCAATTGCGGCGTGCGCGCCTCTTAATCCGCCGCCGCCGGCTCTAGTAGCGCAATCCGTACAGCAAGGTTTCTGGCAGCAACATAAATGGACCATCATTCTCGCCGGCGGGTTACTCACTGTTGAGGGTTTGTTGATCGCTGGCTTGCTTCGTGAACGTCGCCGCAGAAGGTTTGTCTCTCGATCGCCGGCTGAAGCAGCTTTGATCAAGAGTGAAGAGTTCACCCGCCGCATCGTTGAAAGCACCTCTGACTGCGTGAAGGTCCTGGACCTCGACGGCAATCTCATCTACATCAACGAACAGGGACAAAAACTCCTCGAGGCCAGCCGCATCGATGCACTGCTGGGATTGTCGTGGGTCAACTTGTGGAGCGGTGAAGATCGACGGCATGCGAAAGCCGCGGTCCAAAATGCAAGAAACGGAGCTACGGGATCGTTTCGTGGTTCCGGAAAGACATTCAAAGGGAAGCTGAAGTGGTGGCACACGGTGATCTCACCGATGTATGGCCCCAATGGAAACGTAGAACGAATCCTTGCAGTGTCGCGCGATATGACCGAGCAGGAACTTTCACTCAGAGCAATCGAGCGGAGCGAACAACATCGCCAGCTCAGCGAAAGGGAATTCTCAACTCTGGTGGAGAACTCTCCCGACGTTATCTGCCGTCTCGATCGCGATTGCAGATACATCTACGCGAGTCCGGCGTTGGAAACACTGACGGGCGTTCCGATCGAGAAGTTTCTCGGGAAGACGTTACGAGAAGCGGCCCAACCGGGTTTTGACTGGAAGAGTTTTGACGCTGCCTGCCGCGCCGCGATCGAATCGAGAAAGCTCGTACAACACTCGTTTACTTTTAACGAACGCGACTATTCGACGCGTGTGATTCCCGAGATTTCGGTTGACGGCACAGTCGAATCGGTGATGACGATCACCGAAGACGTGACCGATCGACTTCGCTCTGAACGCGAGTTGATGCAACTCACGGTTCGTCTCTTCGACATTCAGGATCAAGAGCGGCGCAGGATTGCGCGCGAACTTCACGACGGCACGGCGCAGAACCTGTTTGCAATCTCGATGAACCTGCAGAAGCTGTTTCAGCTCAGTTCCGGCAACGAAGAGATCCAGCGGTTACTGGTCGAGTGTCAGGCACTCGACGAACAGTCTCTTAAAGAGATTCGCACGTTGTCCTATCTGCTTCATCCGCCACTACTCGATCAGGCCGGTTTGGTCTCCGCGCTTCAGTGGTACGTCGAAGGGTTCACAAAACGCAGCGGCATCTTCGTCGAAGTGTTTGCCGAACCGATTGGCCGGCTGCAGTCGGAAGTTGAAATGACGCTGTTCCGTGTGGTGCAGGAAGCGTTGTCGAACGTACGCCGCCATTCGGAGAGCGAAACGGCGAGTATCAGGCTGGCACGTCGAGATAGTGAAGTAGTTTTACAGATCAAAGATCAAGGTAAGGGCCTCGCTTTGGCCGATTGTAGTCCCGACACAAACGGCGCGCTTTCACTCGGGGTCGGTATTCCCGGTATGAAACAGCGTTTACGCCAGTTGGGTGGGACTCTTGACATAACTTCCAATAACGGTGGCACTACAGTCTCGGCCGTAGTG
>DASUPR010000094.1:0-5292 GCA_036281015.1 Pyrinomonadaceae bacterium | reverse complement strand
GCAACTCTGTATTTGCGCACCGAGCCTGCTTTGCTGGATAACTTTATCGCTGAGCTTGAGGAGTTGAAGTCTGGAAATCGCGACGACGCACATCTCGAAGCGGTATAAACACTCCGTGGATCGAAGCTGCAGGAGGAACGACAGCATGCGAGTAATGCGAGCGACAGCAGTCTTAGCTCTGTTGGGCGTTACGGCATTGGCGCAGGGATTCCCCTGGGACATTTTCAAACCGCGAACACTCAAGGAAGTCACAGCCATCACTACTAAAGCGGTGCGGCCCGACGATCACATGTTCCTCGCACGCGACCAGCTTGAGTCGAGAGTCGAGGTGGTCTTCACCGGAAAATCGCGTCCGATTAGCAAGGTGCGGAAGACTTTCATCGAGACGTGGTTCGGAATGCTCCGCGCCAAGCAGAAGAAACTCGCCGACTTATATGAGAACGAGTATCTCTACAAAGAAGGTGAAACCGAATATTGGCTCCCTACCTCAACGCCGATCACGAAATATTTCGACAAGGAGCTAAAGCCGGGTGACAAGATGGACCTGTATCTGATCTCGATCGGCGCCTACCGCTCAGATACCGACATCGAGTGCGTTTTATTAGTTGAAGAGTTTCAGAAGAAGGCGGCGCCAGAGAAAGCAAAGCCCTGATGACGGAGTGTGGAAACGTTTCTGCCTCGGATCTAGAAGAACTCGCCGGCTTCGCTGTCCTCCAGCGTCTCTTCGTCTTTCAACTCTGTCACCACGATCGGTGAGGTAAACGTTTTATGCACCGGACACTTATGCGCGATCTCCTGGAGACGCACGCGCTGTTCGTCGGTGAGTGGGCCCGTAAAACTGACGGAGCGTTCGATGCGGTGAATGTAGCCTTCTTTCTCGTTACATTCTTTGCAGTCTTTTGAGTGAATGCGATTTTGCCGCAGCCGCACCGTCACTTGCTCCAGTGGCCACTGCTTCCTTCGCGCGTAAAGCGTCACAGTCATCGAGATGCAACTGCCAAGCGCGCTCAGCAGCAGCGTGTAGGGATCGGGACCAGCATCTTCACCGCCCGCCGCAACCGGTTCGTCTGTGATGAAAGTGTGACCTGCGCCGTAACTCACTTCGTTACGCAGATTCGCTAGCGACCTGACAATCACTTCACTCATCGTGGTGCTCCATTTCTGACTTTGCGCGTTTAAACGAAAAACTCTACACTCGACCGCCGTTTGGCAAAAACATCAAAACCCAATACTAAGGCTCTCGCATGAAGATTCACGAATATCAGGGAAAAGAACTCTTAAGAAAATACAACGTGCCCGTGCCACGTGGGATTGTCGCACGTTCGCCGGAAGAGGCGTACCACGCCGCGAAAGAACTCGGCGGTGACATCGTGGTCGTCAAGGCGCAGATTCATGCCGGCGGCCGCGGCAAAGGCGGCGGTGTAAAACTCGCCCGCAGTGCTGATGAAGCGCGCGAAATCGCGCGACAGATGCTCGGCATGAAACTCGTCACGCACCAGACCGGACCGGAAGGCCGCGAGGTCAGAGTGTTGTTGATTGAAGAAGGCCTGCCGATCGATAAGGAGTTTTATCTCGGCATCGTGCTCGATCGCACGACGGGGCGGCAGGTGTTCATGGCTTCGTCGGCGGGCGGCATGGATATCGAAGAGGTCGCTGCGAAAACGCCGGAAAAGATTTTGAAAGAGACGATCGATCCGGCTGTTGGGTTTCAGGCGTTTCAGGCGCGCAAGCTCGCGTTTGGTCTCGGGCTGCCTGGACCACTCGTGAATCAGGCCGTGAAGTTTATGCAGTCGCTCTACGCGGCTTACGAGCAGATGGACGCTTCGCTCATGGAGATCAATCCGTTCCTGCTCACGAAAGACAACCGGCTCATTGCGCTCGACGCGAAGGTTAACTTCGACGACAACGCGCTGTTTCGGCATAAAGATTTTCTCGACCTGCGCGATCTCAACGAAGAAGAGCCGCTGGAGATTGAAGCGTCGAAATTTGACCTCAACTACATCAAGCTCGACGGTAACATCGCGTGCATGGTGAACGGCGCCGGGCTTGCGATGGCGACGATGGACATCATCAAACTCGCGGGCGGCGAGCCGGCGAATTTTCTCGACGTCGGTGGTGGCGCGTCGCAGGAACGTGTCGAAGCGGCGTTTCGCATTTTGTTGGCGGATGAGAATGTGAAAGCTGTTTTGATCAACATCTTCGGCGGGATTGTGCGTTGCGACATGGTCGCGCGTGGCGTTGTTGAGGCTGCGCGCAACTTGCAGATCAAGGTGCCGGTGGTGGTGCGGCTCGAGGGAACGAACGTTGAAGAAGGTCAACGTGTGATTCGCGAGTCGGGGATGAATTTCACTGTTGCTGACGGCATGAAAGACGCGGCCGAGAAGGTTGTCGGCCTCGCAGCCTAACGTTGTATCAGCATCCCACCAACAACGTTGGTGGGTTACTGATACGAGGTCTAAAGAAGGAGCTTCTGTTTGGCCAGCATTTCATTTTGGGGCGGTGTGGGGACGGTGACCGGATCGAAGTATTTGCTCGAGTCCGGCAAGTCGCGTGTGCTTGTTGATTGCGGACTGTTCCAGGGCTTGAAGGAACTGCGCGAACGCAACTGGCAGGATCCACCTTTCGATCCGCGTTCACTCAACGCCGTGCTGATCACGCACGCGCACATCGATCACACCGGCTACCTGCCGCGGCTCGTCAAACAAGGCTTTCATGGACCAGTCTACTGCTCGCGCGGCACCGCCGATCTGCTGAAGATCCTTTTACCCGACTCAGGCAGGCTGCAGGAAGAAGATGCCGACTATCGCAATCGTCACAAACTATCCAAGCACGAGCCCGCACTGCCGCTCTACACGGAAAAGGATGCGTATGCTGCGCTCGAACTGCTCCGTCCAGTCGCGAACGAAGGCGAGGCAATCGAAGCCGCGCGCGGCATTCAAGTGAGTTTCAAAACAGCCGGCCACATTCTCGGCTCGAGCATGGTGCTCTGCGAGCTCGATGGTTCAGACGCCCGGCGCGTGCTCTTCTCCGGCGATCTCGGTCACTACGATCAGCCCATCATTCACGATCCGAGTCCACCGCCGCCATGTGACTATCTGGTCGTCGAATCAACCTACGGCGATCGCCTGCACGATCCGGAAGATCCGAAAGTCGCACTCGCACGAATCATCAACGACGCCGAACAGCGCGATGCGCCCGTGCTCATCCCGGCGTTTGCAGTCGGACGAACGCAGGAGATCCTCTATCTCATTCGCGAGCTCGAAGACGAAAAAGCGATCCCCGTGTTACCGGTCAGTGTCGACTCGCCAATGGCTGCTGCAGCGACGGCAGCCTACGCCAATCGCAAGGAAGAGCACGACGAGGAATACGCAAGTATCCTGATGCAGAAGCGCCATCCGCTGCGCACGCACTCAATGGTCACTGCGAGCTCTCGTGAAGAGTCGAAGAAACTGAACGCCGCGAAAGGAGCGCGTGTGATTATCAGCGCGTCGGGAATGATGACCGGCGGGCGCGTGTTGCATCATGGGTTACGCATGGTTCCCGATCCGGAAGCGACGATCGTCTTTGTTGGTTTTCAAGCGGCTGGAACTACCGGACGCCGCATACTCGACGGCGAGCCGGAAGTAAAGATTTTGAAACAGTGGATCCCGGTCCGTTGCCGCGTCGCGAAGATCGGCGGTTTCTCCGCCCACGCAGACTATTCAGAAGTGTTGCGTTGGCTGGAAGGAATGAAGGCGAGCGTCCCGAGCAACACCTTTCCCACTCACGGCGAACCCGAAGCGGCTAACGCAATGGCCGGTCACATCAAAGAACGCTTCGGCTGGAACGTTCACGTCCCGCAATACGGCGAGCGCTACGAACTTGTGTAGCGCGTCTCAGTAGGTTGGTATGGACCGTCGGCTACAGACCAACACCGAAACCAGTTCAGTCGCCACGCAGGCGTACATTGCGGCGGCGCACATCGAGAGTTTCAATCTCGGGGCGCTGCTCCTGGTCGCGGTGTCGGCGGTTGTTGTCATAACGGCGGCTTCTACGGGGACGCCGACTTTTCGCCTGCTGGCCATCATTCCTGCCGCCGCATCCGTGAAGATTTTCTTTATTGTTGCCAAATGGTCCCGCGTGTACGGTTCATACCAGATTGAAGACGCAGACTTCATTGCGGCGCGGCGCACGGTGAGGCATTCACTTTGGCTCTGGCGCGCGGCGATAGTCACGCAAATCCTCGGAGTGTTTGTACCGATCTAACAAGCTGCAAAGCCCGATTTTGGTCTCCACAGTTTCCATTGCTATACTCCGCCTTTTGAACTAAGCCCGAAAATTCAAGGAGCATTCATCATTGAGCGTTCTGGTCGATAAATCTACGCGCCTCATCGTGCAGGGTATTACCGGAAAAGAGGGAACGTTTCATACCAAGCAGATGGTTGAGTATGGAACCAACGTCGTCGGTGGCGTGACGCCAGGTAAAGGCGGAACCACACACGAGGGCATTCCCGTTTTCAATTCGGTGTCCGACGCGGTTAAAGAAGCAGGCGCCAATGCCAGCGTCATCTACGTGCCACCTTCATTCGCTGCCGACGCGATCATGGAAGCGGCCGACGCCGGGATCCCGGTCGTGGTTTGCATCACCGAAGGCATTCCGACGCTCGACATGGTGAAAGTGAAGGAATACTTACGCGACAAACCGACGCGCCTGATTGGTCCAAACTGTCCCGGCATCATCTCGCCAGGCAAATGCAAGATCGGAATCATGCCCGGCCACATACATCGCGAAGGCAACATCGGCGTTGTCTCGCGTTCCGGCACGTTGACGTACGAAGCGGTGGGCCAACTAACGGCACTCGGCCTGGGCCAGTCGTCAGCGATCGGCATCGGCGGCGATCCAATTGTCGGCACCACACACGTTGACGCACTGGAACTGTTTCAAGCCGATCCGGAAACAACCGGCATCGTGATGATCGGCGAGATCGGCGGCACCGCTGAAGAAGACGCGGCTGTCTATGCGAAAGAACACGTAACGAAACCGATCGTTGCGTTCATCGCCGGCCAGACAGCGCCGCCGGGACGCCGCATGGGCCACGCAGGCGCGATCATCGCGGGCGGCAAGGGAACCGCCGCAGAGAAGATGAAGGCATTGAGTGAAGCGGGTATTCATGTTGTTAAGTCGCCCGCTGATATTGGACAAGCAATGAAGGACGTACTCTAAACCAGATGACCAACTTAACTTTCGGAATCGTAAAACCCGACGCAGTTCGAGCAGGACACACAGGCTCAATCATTCAACGGATTCTCGAC
>DASUPR010000093.1:0-40265 GCA_036281015.1 Pyrinomonadaceae bacterium | reverse complement strand
CGTTCCGGCAGTCGCAGCGCGGACCATTTTCATGCCCAGTTCCCGCGCGAGGTTCTGAGCTTCAAAGTCGAGGTCGTAAATAATCTCCATGTGGTCCGACACGAAACCGATCGGAGCTACGACTACGTTCTCGATTCCTTGCGCTTTAAGCTCGCGTAAATAATCCCCAATGTCCGGTGCTAACCACGGCTGCATCGGAGAGCCGCTGCGGCTTTGATAAACGACTCGCCACCGCTCGATCCCTAACGCTTCGGCAATCAAACTACCCGCTTCCTGAAGCTGCGCCGCATAGTCACAGTTCGCAGCCATCGTTTCAGGAATACTGTGCGCGGTGAAAACAAGCTGCGCCTGCTCGCCACCATCGAGCCTGGACCACGCTTCGCGAATGTGCTCGACGTTCGCTTCGATAAACAACGGATGGTTGTAAAACGCGCGCAACTTATCAACATGCGGCGCCTCCGCGCCAACTGCCGCCTGCGCATTCGCGATGTTCTCGCGGTACTGCCGGCAACTCGAATACGAACTGTAAGCCGACGTCACAAAAGCCAGCGCATTGCGCACGCCGTCATGGGCCATCTGCCGCAGCGTATCAGGCAAGAGCGGATGCCAGTTGCGATTGCCCCAGTAGATCGGAAGATTTGGACCGTGAGTCTCGAGTTCGTCTTTCAGCGCGGCGATCAGGTTGCGATTCTGTTGATTGATCGGACTAACGCCGCCAAACATCTCGTAATGATGCGCGACGCTGAGCATACGCTCGCGCGGCACGTTGCGTCCGCGCAGAACGTTTTCGAGAAAGGGAATCACGTCGTCCATCCCTTCCGGCCCGCCAAACGACACCACTAAGAGCGCATCATAATTCATGGACAAACTCTACTAACGCGATCACGTTCTCCACCGGTGTCTCCGGCAAGATCCCGTGCCCGAGATTAAAAATGTGACCCGGCCGTCCCTCCGCCTGATCCAAAACCCGTTTCGCTTGCGCGAGTAAAACATCACGATCGGCGAACAACGCAATCGGATCGAGATTGCCCATCACCGCCACGTCATGTCCCACGCGCCGCCAGCCTTCATTCAAACGAACACGCCAATCGAGTCCGATCACATCGCCGCCCGCTTCGCGCATCAACTCAAGCAGCGCTGCGGTACCGGTGCCGAAGTGGATCACCGGCACGCCCGGCTTGATGTTCTGAATCACCGCGCGCGTGTGCGGCAGCACAAACTCACGATAATCATCCGGACTCAAACACCCAACCCATGAATCAAACAACTGCACTGCCTGTGCGCCGGCATCGATCTGCGCATTTAAATACTTCACGAGACTCGCGGCGATCATTCCCATCATCGCGTGCCACGCGCCGTGGTCGTTGTACATCAACCGCTTCGTGTGAATGTAGTTTTTCGAACCGCCGCCTTCCGTCAGGTACGACGCGAGCGTAAACGGCGCACCCGAAAATCCAATCAGCGGAATGTTGGGCTTCAACGCGCGGCGTGTTTGCCGGATCGCCTCGTTAACAAACTCGAGCGCGCTCACGTCTTCCAGTTGTCGCAATCGATCGACATCCGACGGCTGGCGCACCGGATTGTGAATCACCGGGCCCTCGCCGTGAGCAAACTCCAGGTCGGCGCCCATCGGTTCGAGGATCAAAAGGATGTCGGCAAAGATGATCGCGGCGTCGACGCCGAGCCGCTCAGCGGCGGTGACAGTGACTTCGGCTGCGAGTGAAGGCGTTTTGCAGAGCTCGAGAAACGTGGTCTTCGCGCGAACCTCGCGGTATTCGGCCATGTAGCGGCCCGCCTGCCGCATGAGCCAGATCGGTGTGTAAGGCACCGCCTCGCGGCGGCAAGCCCGCATGAATACGCTCGTTTGTAACGCTTGATCCAAAGGAGGCGAATTATACTACGCCGCGGTAATTATTCATCGCCTCCCTCGTTGGCTGGAGTTGCTTACTGGTCAACCTGCTTTCGTCTCTTCTTTAAGACGCCGCCCAATGCACCCAGGCCTGAGAGCAGCAATACCACTGTGGCCGGTTCCGGAACTTCATTTATTACCAATGAGGTTGCAGAGAGTCGCGCAGAGATCGTGTTCGTAGAGCCGCCCTGGAGTGTGATTGTGCGTGAAATTTGCTGTGCGGCTTGTAGCATCGACGACTGGTTTGGTCCGAGAACTGGATGCAGCGCCTCGACTTGGAGGGAGAAGACGGGAGTCCCATTCACAAACATGTCGAAGAAAAAGCCCGATTCTGCGTATCGACCAAACTCGTCGGTCTGTACCTGCCACAGCAGCGTCTGTAGAGCGGAAATATTCACGTCAATGGGGCCTTCGGCGCCGCTGAGGACAAGTGTGCCGGTCAAAATCCCTTGTCCGAAGGAGCCCGCGTTACAAGTGCAGCCTCCGATAAAGGCCGTGGTATCGGCGGTGAGGGAGTGGGTCGCTGCATTGGCTGTAGCGGCCGCGGTAACTCCGGTCACGGCTGCACTGGCTTGAGCGATTGGAAAGCTGTTCGAGATGTTCTGGTTTTGAGCTCCGTTGAGAATGCCGGCATCAGCACGAGCCATCGCGCTGGTGAACGTCAATTGAGCAGTTCCCGCCGACGGGGTGAACTGGAAATTGGTGAACGTGAACGACGTGATCGAGAGGGCGTCCGCGTGAGCGGTTGAGGAGGCGCAAAACAACAATCCGAGTATCAGGACTCCAGCAAAAACTTTGGGCGATTTAGCTCTCATGAACTTCCTCCTTGTTCAGTCAAAACACGACGTTCTGGGCATAGGGGTGGTCACGTCGAACCTGCCAACCTTATCGGTCGTGGTTCGGGGGTTAGGTAAAGCTGGAGAGAGACTTCAAGCCTTATACACCCGCAACATAGGAGGAGCAACAAAAAAGACCGCGTTTTAGATGTAGTTTTCGTCACAGCGATTGGTATTCACGCGAACTTTCGCCTGGGTCGTTACGTTACGAAACCTGTCAGCAGTTTTTGACACTTACAACAAGTTACCGCTCTCAATAATTGGTGCAAAACGGAGTTCAGGACTACAATGACTCCGTCCGAATCCACGTACTGATTGGCTTGCAAGGAATCTGACCTCCGGCTGACAGCAGCCGGCAGAAACTTGCCACAAGTCCTTGGTGTGTGGTGTTTGCACTGTTGAGAGAGCGGTGATTGATGAACGGACAAGCTAGAGTTTTGATCGAGTCCATGCCTAACGACATCGGGACTGAGGCGGTAGGTCCGCTCAGTTTCGACGAAGCGTTTACCCTCCATCACCGCGCCGTTTTTAGAACGGCCAGGGCTGTCGTCCGCGACTCCGCCCTGGCGGAAGACGTGACGCAGGAAGTATTTTTACGACTTTATCGCAATCTCCATGCTACGCCGGGCGAAGATCTGCTTCGCGCGTGGCTTCTGCGTGTGACTCTTAACGTGGCGCGAAACACCGTGCGCGGGCAAAACCGCTCGATGGTTCGCGATAACGAGTATCACAAGAGCACCGCGGATAACGGCTTTGCTGTCGAAGCTCCGGAAGAGGACTACGAGCGCCGCGTGGCGATCGAAGAAGCTCGCCGGGCTTTAGACAAGGTAAAAGAGCCGATGAGGAGCTGCCTGTTGCTGAAACAACAGGGGCTTTCGTACCGCGAGATCGCCAACAGCCTGTCGTTGAAAGAGACCAACGTCGGCAGTCTGGTGGCCCGCGGGCGAAAAGAGTTTGCGAGGGTCTACGGAAAGATCGGAGGCAGACGATGACGAGGTGTTTGGACGAGGCAACGCTGCAAACTTATTTCGACGGTGAGCTTTCCGGCGAAATGATGGAAAGCGCGACGTTGCACCTGGCTTCGTGTTCCACGTGTGCTGCGGCAGCGCGCGAAATGGAAGAAGAGATCAATTTGATGATGACGGCGCTGGAGCCGGAGTTTGAAGCCAGCGTGCCGACTGAACGGCTGCGGCAGCGTATTGACGCGGCGGTTCTGGATCTGCGTGTTGATGCGGCATCGTTGCCGGCGCGCGGGGGATTCGGCGCTTTCATCTCGGGTCTGCTCAGTTTCGGATCACAGCGTTCGTTGGGTTACGCGAGTTTGGTCGTCGTGCTGGCGTTCGCCGCGGTTTTTGGTTTGGTGAAGTTGAAAACCGACACGCCGGAACAGCCTATCGCTCAAACACCGCCGGTCAAAAATGGTAACGAACAGGTAGCAGTAGTGCCTCCAACTGTTGACCAGCCGGTTCAAGTCAACACTGCAGTAGAAAGGAAAAACACGGATAAGAGACCGACGATTAGAACGAATCCAGCTCCCAGGTTTACGGCAGTCAAAACCGAAGTAACCACGTCTGAACCCGTCAAACTTCTCCCGGGCGAACGTGCTTATCTCCAAACAATTGCCCGTCTGGACTCCACGATTAAAGCGAACAAGAAATCAATGAGACCGTCCTTACAGGTTGAGTATGCGCGCAATCTGGCGGTTGTCGATCGCGCCATCGCTGCCACACGCAGCGCAGCCAAGAGCAATCCAAACGATCCGGACGCGGCTGATTTCATGTTTTCCGCTTATCAAAGCAAAGTAGATTTACTCAACACCATCGCTGACGCTCGTCTCGGTGGAGGTCGCTCCCACTGAAAGGCCCGGTCATAAGTTGATCAAGAAGTTGTTCGCAGTCGTCGCGGCTACCGGCATCCTTCTCTCCCTGGCAGGTTTAACCCCCGCTTACAACGAAGATAAAGACGTCAACGGCGGTCAAAAGATCGAACGGTCGATGCCTGTTGCTCCCGAAGCGCTAATCAGGCTTTGCGTCGCTTCCGGAACCCTGACGATCCATAGCTGGGACAAGCAGGAAATTCGAGTACGGTCGGCTGACGCAGAACAGATCGAGTTTCGCCGTGTCGACAAACCGAAAGATCCGAATGCGCCGGCCAGCTACGTGGCTGTGATGGTTTGGGACAAGGCGTCGCGTGCGAATCCAAGAAGGGATTGTCAGGCGATTGCCGATGTAGAGATGGACGTGCCGGCAGGCGCCGCGGTGCAAGCGCAAACGCACGACGGAGACATCAGAATTGCCGGTATTGCGAAAGCGTACGCCGGTTCGCAAAACGGCGATATCACGATCGAGCGCGTCACCAGACTGGTCGAGGCGGGAACTCTTGGCGGCAGTATTTTGCTGAAAGACTCGAGCGGCCGCGGAAGTTTGAAATCTGCCGGCGGCATTGTTGAAGCGGTAAATCTTCGCGGAGTGGACGCCAGCGACGCTCTGGAAGTCTTTACCGTCAGCGGCGATGTTCAGCTGGATCGCGTTTCGATTCGGAAAGTAGCGGTAAATTCCGTCAGCGGCGCCGTGACGATGAGTGGCGCGCTGGCCAAGCAGGGCTATTACCACTTTTCCAACATGACCGGCGACTTGTTGCTGGAGCTTCCCGCGGATGCTTCGTTTCGCTTGAGCGCGAAGGTATCCGACAAGCAGGACATCATTACTGATTTTGTTTTGAAGTACATCGGAGAACCAGCACCTCCGGGGCCACCGACGCCGAAACCACGTGTAGCACCAGCGGCTCCGCCTGAGGAACCCGCAGCGGTCTCGGGAGCAGCGCCTAAAAAAGGACCGGCGGCAAAAGATCCAAAGACACCCGTGCCGCCAAAAGATAAAGAAAAGCCTGCGGCAAAGGGCGTGACTGTTGGTCCGGGGCCACTCGTCACGATTGGAAAACCGACCGTGGTCGCGGGGCCTAACTTTCGCCGTGTGGAAGCGATCTGTGGTTCGGGTGACGCGATGATCTCGGTGGCTTCGTTTGGCGGCACAGTGCGGCTAAAAAAGCTGTAGTTTCCCGATTTTTTCCTGTCACATCCGTGTTAACCCCGGTGTTCTGACTATAGAGCAACGCAGAAGGGCCGAGGGTAGTTAGGAACCAGGTAATTCGGAACTTACTACTCTCGGCCTTAAAAGTTTGCGCGGCGTCTGATAAAAGAAGAATTAAGGTCACTTACAGAAACGGACGGAAAGAATGTTTAAGAAGCTCCTCATTGCAGTAGTTCTGCTAACGATCGCGCTGGTCACCTATGGCGCCACTGCGGCAATCGCGACGGGTCAGGATGGTTTACACCAAACCATTCAACAGGAAGTACGGCCTGTTCCGCAGGTGCCTAACGCTGAGTCGTCCGGTGGCGAACAACCCGGCCAGCAGGTAACTGAGGAGTTTCATCAAACGTATCCACTGTCAGCTACCGGACGCGTCAATCTCGAAAACATTAATGGCGGAGTGAAGATCACGGTTTGGGACCGCGCCGCGGTTCAGGTCGATGCGATCAAGAAGGCTTACCGCCGCGACCGTCTCGCCGAAGCACAAATCGAAGTCACCTCGACTGAAGAGAACATCAGAATCAAAACTGAGTACCCGGAACGTAACCAGACTTGGAACGACAAGCGCCACGACAATCCGGCGATCGTTGAATACTCGCTGACGGTTCCACGCAAAGCAATCCTGGAATCGATCGAACTAATCAACGGCCCACTCGACATCGAAGGTGTTGAAGGAAACGTCAAAGCCTCTTCGGTCAATGGACCTGTTACCGCGCGTGGCCTGATGGGTGAAGCAAGACTGACAACCGTCAATGGTCCTTTGCGGGCAACGTTCACCGAGCTCAACGAAGCAAGACCGATCTCGCTCGGTTCGGTGAATGGCGATGTGACCGTGGTCATTCCCTCGAATGCAAACGCTTCGGTTCGCGCCGGCACCGTTCACGGATTGATCACAAACGACTGGGGTGTGCAGGTCAAGCATGGCGAGTACGTCGGTCACAGTCTCGATGCGCAAATCGGCAACGGTGGCCCACGCGTCAAGCTTAGTAACGTAAACGGCGCGATCAGCATCACGCGTGCGCAGGATGGCCGTGCGCTCAGTCCGGTTACGTCTATCGCCCGCGTCGATAAGGTCACAGACGAAATGATGGCTGAAGACCTCGCGCGCGATATCGAGATGACCACTGCTGAGCTCACGCTCAAGAAGATGGAAACTGCTCGCATCGTCAGAGAATCACGCCAGGTGCAACGCGAGGCCGCACGGCAAGTCAACGCAGAGATGCGCAAGGCCCAGCGCGAGATCGAACAGGTTCAACGTGAGATCCAGCGCCAACAGCGTCTACATATTCGCCCGCCGCGCGTGATCATCAACCGAAACCGAACCGACAACAGCAATTGGGATAAGTTCACCAATCAGGAAACGAAGAGTTTCGCAGTCAGCGGTTCGCCGCGCGTGAACATCACGACGTTCGATGGTCCGGTAACCGTTCGCGGTTGGGACCAGGCACAGGTCCGCTACACTGCCACCAAGCGGGCCGGCGACGAAGAGAGTCTCAAACAGATCTCGATCGAAACCGAACAACAGGGACAGACGATCTCCATCAACGCCAAAAACGAGAACGCTTACAGCGGCAGCGTCACTCTCGAAGTCCACGTACCCCGTAACAGCAGCCTCCACGTCACTTCAGGTGATGGCCCGTTAACCCTCGACGGCGTTTCCGGCGACATCACTCTTCGCTCAGGGGATGGACCAATCTCGGTAAACAACAGCGGCGGTCAACTGCATGTCAACACCGGCGATGGCCCGATTCAAATCAATAAGTTTGACGGCCAGGTCGACGCCCGCACCGGCGACGGTCCAATCGCGCTCGATGGAAACTTCAATGCTCTTAATGCCCGAACCGGCGACGGCCAGATTTCGTTAACAGTTCCGGCCGGTTCGAGTTTCACCATCGAAACCAACGCTACTGAAGGAATCGCGAACGAGGGTTTCGATGTTGCTGAAGACGTAACTCTTTCGCCCCGCGTCAAACGCTGGAGAGTCGGCAACGGCGGCCAGGTGTTTGTACTCAGAACCGGCGAAGGAAAAGTTTTACTGCGTCCACGTAATTAATCGCGTTCGCTCTGGAAGATTCCTTGGACCGTGCGCGTCCAAGTGAGCGGGAACCTTTCGGGCAGCTTCTAACAACAACTAGCCCGTCCTTTTGGGGTTGCGTTCCCCCGGCACCCAAGAGGCCTTCTCGTTCACGGAGCCCAATGAAATCCTGCATCCGTTCTTTGGGGAGCTTTCTGGCCGCGCTTTGTGCGTTTACCGTCTGCGTAAACGCGCAAACACCGGCTAATCCTCCGGCCGTTGTGACGCCGACTCCCGCTGTAACTGCTTCGGCGAACCCCACACCCGCCGCTTCTCCGACTCCGGCAAAATTAGCGAGTAAGGCTTCGGCCGCGACGGCCAAGGGCAGTTTTGTGCTTCCGCCGGAGAAGTCGAACCCGGTTGTGCTCCCGCGCTTTGATAAGCCGCCAGTGATCGATGGAAAGCTCGACGAGGAAGTCTGGCAAAAGGCCGTCGTGCTGAAGGACTTCTACCAGATTCAGCCGGGCGACAACACGGCGCCTTCGAAACCGACTGAAGTGTTGCTCGGCTTCGATCCGAAGTTTCTCTACATCGCTTTCAAAGCGACCGACGAGCCTGACAAAGTGCGCGCGACTGTCGCCAAGCGTGACAACATTTTTCAGGACGACTACGTTGGCTTCTTTCTCGACACTTTCAACGACAAGCGCAAAGCATTCGAAGTCTTCTTCAACCCATTCGGGATTCAGGGCGACGGCATTCTGACCGAAGGCCGCGGTGAGGATTTCAGTGTCGATCTGTTGCTGGAGTCGAAAGGCATAGTTCACGAGACCGGCTACAACGTCGAGATCGCGATTCCGTTCAAGTCGCTTCGCTTTGAAGCCGGCAAAGGAAAGCTCTGGGGCGCGCACTTTTTCCGGCGCATCAAGCGGTTTGAAAATGAGCTCGATTCATGGATGCCGTTTTCACGCAGCATCGACAGCAACCTGAGCCAGGCGGGACATCTGACGGGACTCGAAGGAATCTCCGTTGAACGAACGCTGGAGTTGATTCCGAGTCTGACTGTTTCACAGAACGGGCGCTTTGTTCGTTCGTTTTTTCCGTTGCCGGTGTCGACAGATCCCGGGCGCATTGTGAACGAGCCGGTCGGGCTTGACCTCGGACTGACCGCCAAGTTCATTCCGAGTTCTGCCGTGACGATGGACCTCGCGATCAATCCGGACTTTGCGCAAGTCGAAGCCGATCAACTCGTGGTTACGGCCAACCAGCGTTTCCCGATCTTTTTCCCGGAGAAACGCCCGTTCTTTCTTGAAGGCATCGAGATCTTCCAGACGCCGATCACCGCGGTTCACACGCGCGCCATCGTCGATCCGGACGTCGCGGTGAAGACCACGGGCAAGAAGGGACGAAACACTTTCGGGCTGATGGTCGCGAGTGACAATGCGCCGGGAAACCTGAGCGCCGACGATCGTGGAGCGTTGAATGGTTGTCTTGAAAGACGCGCGCTCGACCCGCGTGTGATCTGTAACAACGAGAAGTTTCTCGACAAGAATGCTTACATCGGCGTGCTGCGTCTCAAACGCGACGTCGGTAAAGAGAACTCGCTCGGCATGGTGGCGACGAGTTACAACTTTATCGAGAAACACAACCAGGTGCTGGGATTCGATGGACGCTTTCGTCTCGACAAGCAGACAACGCTGACTTTCCAGACGCTCGGCACCACGTCGCGCAATTTCTTCTTCGATCCGAACGACGGCAAGATCAGGTACCGTACCGGCAATGGTTTTGGCTACACGGGTAGCTACAGCGTTTCGGGCCGTAACTGGGGTTGGGAAATCTACGGCGAAGGCTTTACGCAGGACTACCGCGCTGACGTCGGTTTCGTGCAGCGCACCAATTCAAACTTCAACTTCGCTTTCCTGCGTTACAACTCGGATCCTAACCCGAAGAAGAAGATCATCTCCTATCACGTTCATACCGCTAACCATGTCGACTACGACTGGCAGGGACGGATGTACATCTGGGAGAGTGAAAACCTCGTGGAGTTACAACTGCCGCGCAACAGTTGGCTCGGCGTGTGGTGGGAACCGGGTTATGAGCGCTTGTTCGATCATGAATTTGGTCCAACGCGCGAAGCGAAGCCGTGCAATCCGTTTGCGGTTGTGAATGGCTGCACTTTTTACGGCGAGGACAACGAGCGTAATTCGAACAAGCAGCACCTGTCGTTTTTTGGAGGTTCGAACTTTAGCAAGACGATACAGTTCAACGCGCAGGTGACGCATCGGTGGGGACATTTCGATTTCGACTTCGGCAACGGCGACAAGTATCCGCGCGTCAGTCCTGCGGCTTTGGCGTTGGGGCAGTTGGCGCCGCTCGATCCCGGCCGCGGCAGCTTGTTGCAGTTCAACGGCAGTGTCACGTATCAGCCGACGAATGAACTGCGCACTTCGTTCAGCATCAACTCGCAAAGATTGCGGCGTTACGATACGGATCGCGTCGCTTTCGACGTCAAAATTCTGACGTTGCGCGGCACGTATCAGTTCACCAAAGCGACTTTTGCGCGATTGATTCTCGACTACAACACGCTGAACTCGCGTTTCCGATCGCAGGCGCTGCTTGGGTGGACGCCGAGTCCGGGAACCGCTTTTTACGCCGGGTATAACGACGACCTGAACTACGACAGCCGCCACCCCTTCACTCGCGAGGTCGTCCCCGGCTTCCGCCGCAACACGCGGACCTTCTTCATCAAAATGTCCTACCTGATCCGGCGAGGTTTCTGAGTCGTCGGTGTAGTTTTCCGACCTCGGCGTTACTCTGGGCTGAGACTCGCGAACGCCTTCGGCGTGACAGAAATTAACCCTCTTCTCGGGAACGTCTTCGGCTGTCTACGAATCCAACCGCTCTCAAGGAGGGATTATTTGGTTGGCCCGACTGCGTGTTAAACTCCACCGGATGTCTAACTGGCTGAAAGTATTTCTATTTGTGTGTACGGCCGTGTTTTTTGTGTCGTGCAAAAGCGACTACCAGGCGTCGCAACGACAGAACCGAGCAGGTGATAATCGAGCCGCTCGAAAAGTAAAAACCACTGCTGTCGCGGAGACCCCGTTTGGCGAAACTGTCACCGCCAACGGCACCCTCGCCGCTTTCGATCAAACCACTGTCAGCGTGAAGGTCCCCGGACGCGTGCGCACGATCTCCGTCGATCTCGGATCGGTCGTCCGCCGCGGACAAGTAATCGCACAGGTCGATTCACAGGACTATCACCTGCGCGTCCAACAGGCCGAAGCAGCATTCGCGCAGGCACGCGCGCGTCTCGGTTTGTCGCTCGAAGGCAGCGACAACCGGATCGATCCCGAACAGACTTCCACAGTACGCCAGGCCCGCGCCGTTTACGACGAAGCGAAATTCAATCGCGACCGCGCGGCGCGATTAGTCGAACAAGGCGTGATCGCCAAAGCAGAATTTGACTCGGCAAACGCGGCTTTCAAAGTCGCCGAAGGACGTTACCAGGACGCTTACGAAGAGGTTCGCAACCGCCAGGGCATCCTGGCCCAACGCAAGTCTGAACTCGATCTGGCGCGGCAACAATTAAAAGACACCTCAGTTGTTGCACCGCTCGATGGCGTCGTGCAGGAAAAGCGGGCCAGCGTCGGCGAATACATGGCCGCGGGCGCGCCGGTCGTGAACATCGTGCGCATGGATCCGTTGCGGCTACGCGCGGAGATTCCCGAACGCGAATCACGCACTGTGCGCACAGGCCAGGACGTTCGCGTAACTGTCGAAGGCGACACAAATATTTATCTCGGCAAGATCATGCGCTTGAGCCCGGTGATTGCCGAACAAAACCGCATGCTGCTGGTCGAGGCCGACGTTCGAAACAACGGCACGCTGCGGCCCGGCTCATTTGCGCACGCCGAGATCGTGACCAACGACGCAAAGATGGCCGTGACTGTGCCGAACAATGCAATCGTGACATTTGCGGGTATCGAAAAAGTCATCCTGGTGCAAAACGGAAAAGCACTCGAGCGCCCGATTACTACCGGACGTCGTAGCGCTGAATTCACGGAAATTGTTGCTGGTGTGAATGTTGGCGAGAAAGTAATAGTCGATCCGGGCAACCTACAGTCAGGTCAGGCTGTCGAAGTTGTCGAATAGCCTTATATAAGCCTAATCAATCATGCAGAAGTTAGCCGAGATATGTATTCGCCGTCCTGTCTTCGCGTCAATGATCGTGTTGTCGCTGGTGGTAGTCGGGGCGGCGGGCTTTTTCAGACTCGGCGTCGATCGCTTTCCTTCAGTTGACCTGCCCACGGTTTCGGTTCGCGTCGGTTTGCCGGGCGCGGCTCCGGAAGAAGTCGAATCACTCGTCACCCAACCGATCGAAGAAGTTGTAAACACTGTCGACGGCATCAGCGAACTGCGCTCGATCTCGGGGCAGGGCACGTCGCTGGTGATCGCGACGTTCAAGCTTGATCGCAATCTTGAATCCGCGGCGCAGGACGTACGCGACCGCGTCAGCACACTGGGCCGGCGTCTTCCCGAAGACGCCACGCCACCGGTCGTGCAGAAGTTTGACAACGACAGCACGCCGGTGCTGACGATCGCGCTTTCAGCCGATCGTTCGATCCGCGAGCTCACGGAACTCGCCGATAAGACAGTTCGCGTTCAGCTCGAACGCGTCGGCGGCGTCGGCGAAGTGCGCGTTGTCGGTGGTCTCGATCGCGCGATTAACGTTTGGATCGACGCGGAAAGGCTCGCCGCTTACCAGATTTCAATCGCCGACATCAGAGACGCTCTTCAACGTCAGAACGCGGACGTGCCCGGTGGAAACGTAACCACCGGTAAAGAAGAACTGGTGCTCAGAACGATGGGCCGGTTCACAGATCCGCGGCAGTTTGACGATCTGGTAATCGCGAACGTCAACGGCGCACCGGTAAAACTTCGCGACGTTGGCCGCGTTGAAGACGGAACAAAAGAGCAGCGCTCGTTTTCACGCCTCAACGGCGTGCCCACCGTCACGCTCGACATTCGCCGGCAATCCGGTGCGAACACGGTTGAAGTCATCAACGGTCTGAAGGAAGCGCTGCCGCGCGTCAGTGGGCAACTACCCGAAGACGTCAAGCTCGAAATCATCCGCGACCAGTCGCGCTACATCGAAGCCGCGCTTCACGAAATTCAGACACACCTGATCCTCGGCAGTATTCTCGCGAGTCTCGTAGTGCTGATCTTCATGCGTTCGTGGCGTTCGACTTTGATCGCCGCCGTCGCGATTCCGTGTTCGGTGATCTCGACGTTTGGCATGATGCGCGCACTCGACTTCACGCTCAACAGCGTCACGATGCTCGCGCTCGTGCTGATGGTCGGCGTGGTGATCGACGACGCGATCGTCGTATTGGAGAACATCTTCCGCTTCATTGAGGAGAAGCGAATCGAAGCGAAAGAAGCGGCGCGTGAAGCGACGAAGGACATCGGTCTGGCCGTTCTGGCCACGACACTTTCGCTGGTCGTGATCTTCCTGCCGGTGTCGTTCATGTCGTCGATCTCCGGCCGTTTCCTTTATCAGTTTGGTATCACCGCCGCGGTTGCGATTCTCGTCAGCTTGCTCGTCTCGTTCACGTTGACGCCGATGATGAGCTCGCGGTTGATTCGCGTGAGCGACGCGAAGGGCGGGCACGGCGAGCCCGCGTCGCGAAAGGGTTTCTATCGCTGGATCGACGCCGGCTATTCACACCTGCTCGCGTTTGCGATGCGCCACCGGATCGCGGTCGCGTTGATTTCGCTCGCGGTTGTGTTTTCGAGCATTCCGCTTTACCGCGCGGTGAAGCAGGAGTTCATTCCGACCAACGTCGACGAAGCTGAGTTTGAAGTCAACGTCAACGGCCCTGAAGGCACCAATCTCGCGGTGATGAACGAAGTAATCTCCGCGATGGAGAAAGACATTCTCGAAACGCCCGGCGTGAGACTCGTGTTGTCGTCGGCGGGCGGTGGCTTTCTCGGCGGTGTGAACCAGGGCGGCGCATACGTGCGCATCGCGCCACACGAAGAGCGCACGCTTTCGTTCAGCAAGCTGTGGGCAGAAACGAAGAGGGGGAACCCGCTCAACGCGTTTCGCGGAAACTACACGCAACAGGACGTGATGCAGGAAGTGCGCCGGCGTATGCAAAAATACGCGCCGATGCGCACCGGCGTCCGCAACGGCCAGTCGTTCAACTTCGGCGCGGGCGGACGTTTTGACATCGACTTCGTTTTCCGTGGTCCGGATATCGTGGCGCTGGCCGGTTACGCCGATGAGCTCGTCGAACGTTCTGAGAAACTCGGCGGCATCGTCGACGCGGACACGACCCTGAAACTGAACAAGCCCGAGTTGCGCGTCGTGATCGATCGGGATCGCGCTGCGGATCTCGGCGTGAGCACGGCTGACATCGCGACGAGTTTGCGTTTGATGGTCGGCGGTGAAGAAGAGGCGTCGCGCTTCAGGGATGAGTCGGTCAACGAAGACTACGACGTGCAGTTGCGTCTGACCGAAGGTGATCGCACTGACGTCGGTACGATCAGCAGGTTGTACGTTCCCTCTACGCGCGCCGGCGCGTCACCAGGCGCAGCATCGCCATCAGCCGGAGGAGCAACGTCGTCGCGCAATGGATTGGTCCGGCTCGACAACGTTGTGAAGATCTCGCGCGACACGAGCCCGTCGCGAATCGATCGTCTGGATCGCGAGCGGCAGGTTTCAGTGCGTGCTTCAGTGGCGCCGGGTTATGCGCTTGCCGATCGTATCGAGGCTTTGCGCCAGACGGTCGGCGAGATGAATCTGCCGACTGCTTACACGACGACGGTTTCGGGCCGCGCGCGCGAGTTGGAACGAACGTTTACGGAGTTTATCTGGGCGTTCATCCTGTCGATCATCTTCATGTACATGATCCTGGCGTCGCAGTTTGAAAGCATCGTGCACCCGTTCACGATTCTGTTGAGCTTGCCGCTGTCGGTGCCGTTTGCCCTGCTCTCGTTGTGGGGGACTGGAGACACGCTGAATCTCTATTCGGCGCTGGGTGTGCTCGTCTTGTTTGGCGTGGTAAAGAAGAACGCGATTCTGCAGATCGATCACATGAACAACCTGCGTGAGAAGGGGATGGAACGCTTCGAAGCGATCATGCAGGGCAATCGCGATCGTCTGCGTCCGATTCTGATGACGACGCTCGCGTTGGTTGCGGGCATGTTGCCGCTGGCGCTGGGAACCGGCCCGGGTGCTGAAGAGCGGCGTTCGATCGCGATCGTGGTTATTGGTGGCCAGTCGTTGTCGCTGTTGCTGACGCTGATCGCGACTCCGGTGGTCTATTCACTGCTTGACGATTTGAAAGCGACTTCACGCGTGCGCCGCTTTGCAGAAACAACGAGTGGTGTTTGGCACAGTTTTGTTGAACGGCTCAAGCGACCACGCCGCCGTCGTGCTGCGAAAGCGGCTGCCGAACAGACGGACGTTGCAGACGCTGCGGGCGATTAGTCGCTGTAGTTCGCGCCCATTCGATCCAGCTTCCTTAACAATCCGGGCCAAACCAATCTTCCTGGCCCACCTTTAGTCACGACAGCTTCCTGTGCCGGAATTTGTGCGAGGATCTCTTCGGAGATCCCGATCAACTTGCCGCCGCCTGACTGCGCGAGGATCTGAATGCGGCACGCGCGCTCGAGCAGGAACATCGAGAGAAACGCGTCCGCAACCGTCTGGCCCACCGTCAACAAACCGTGATTCCGTAGAATGAGAAACGTCTTGTTGCCGAGGTCTGCTACGAGTCGTGGTTTCTCTTCGTCATTCAACGCCAGTCCTTCGTAGTCGTGATAACCGAGCGACGCCAGCACAAACAACGACTGCTGCGAGATCGGTAACAATCCTTCCTTCTGCGCGGACACTGCGATGCCGTAGTCGGTGTGCAGGTGCATCACGCACAACGCGTCTTCGCGCGCGGCGTGGACGGCGCTGTGAATCGTGAATCCCGCGGGGTTGATGTGATAGTCAGACTCCATCACGATACGCCCTTCGAGATCCACCTTCACCAGACTCGACGCAGTGATCTCTTCAAACATCATCCCGTACGGATTGATCAGGAAATGATGTTCCGGACCCGGCACGCGCGCCGAGATGTGTGTGAAGACGAGATCGTCCCAGCCGTAATCCGCTACGAGGCGATAAGCAGCCGCCAGATCCACGCGCACTTG
This sequence comes from Pyrinomonadaceae bacterium, assembly GCA_036281015.1. Classification (GTDB taxonomy): domain Bacteria; phylum Acidobacteriota; class Blastocatellia; order Pyrinomonadales; family Pyrinomonadaceae; genus PSRF01. Next base: position 24,212 of record DASUPR010000093.1, on the reverse strand, counting down.
CCACTCTTCGGGAGACACAATCTCACGCACGTTCATAATTGACCTCGGGTTTTTTCAGGATCGATTCCCAGCCGGAATGATCTTCGTGAGAACGCGCGACTAGATCGTCGCGCAGTAGGCGCAGCTTCTCGCTTAAACGCACCGGATAGTTATTGATGTCGCGAAAACGCTTGCGCTGTTCTTCGACGAATACTTTCTGTTTGAAGATCGAGGGAATCGCGGAGTGTTGACCGTTTTCCCAGAACGGGCCCAGCAGGCGTTCGACCTTAACGGCTTCAGGAATCTCAATCGCTTCGTCGTTGAGTCCGATGACATCGCCGACGTAGTTTCCGTCAGCGTCGCTGCCGCGAAACAACTGCAGCCGCCCGGGTAGCGTGATCTTTTCTTCGGAGTTGGACGCTTTCAGTGTTGGCAGGTCCTTGATCAGGCACATCTTGAAGATCACGCCCGCAACTGTGCGCACCTCGCTCGACAGTTTCGTACCAACACCGAAGCCCCCCACTTCCGGAAATTCTTTGACGATCTGTTTTATTCGTTCCACGTCGAGATCGCCGGTTAGGTTCGGCCGCAATCCCGTCAACCCGTTAGCCGCGAAGAAGTTCAAACACCACTCGCCGAGCTCAGCCAGATTGCCGGAATCGACGCGAAAGCCTTTGAACGCCTTCCGCCGTGCTTCGGTTGACGTTGCAGCCATCGCGGCATGGACCGCGCCCATGTAAACGTCGATCGTGTCGAGCAGCAACGTCGTTCCGTTTGGATTCGCGTCGAGCCAGCGTTCGAAGGCGACCTGTTCGAAATGTTTCGGCTTGCCGGTGCGTGGCTCGATCTCCGGTTGGTACATGTACTCGACGTAAGCCTGTTGCCAGTAATGCGCTTCGGTGCCGACCGCGGGTATGTCGAGACGAAATGCGGCTTCGAGATTCGACGTGTCGTTGAAGCCGCCGATGAACGCATAGACGGCAATGTCGACAGCGCGTTCGATGTCGCCATTGCGGCGCAGCGAGAAGTCTGACAACCAGCGGTCGTCGCCCGCGGCCATGCGAAACTGCATCGCCGTGCTGGCTGTGGTCATCGGCAGATCAAACGCGTGCTCGAACTTGATCTCCTGCGCCTGCGTCATGCCAAACGCGCCGCGGATGTCGGCGAATGGTTCCTGCGCGAAAACGATCGTTCCCGGCCGCACGGTCCTGATCTTGCCGACGAACTGAATGTCTTCGATCGCTTTTGCGAACAGCTTCAAGCCGCCGCGGTCCTGTTCGAGAAAACGAAGCCGCGGGCGATCGATCTGGCTGTCGACGAGCAGACGCACGAGCCGCTCGTGGCCCAGACACGGTGCGAAGGGAAGTTTGCGTTGAGTGACGTAGAAGGTGGCTTCGGCGTCGCTGAGTGGCTGATCGCGAAGGCGGGTGACGTCTTTGAACGACGCGTCGCCCATCGCCGCATGGTAACGATCGATATTCAGGGTGCCCACGCTAGACTATTTTCGCGCCTGCCGCGCGCATCTCTTCGATAGCTCGTTCACCATCGCCCGGCCTCAGTTCGACCGGACGCATTGCATCTTCGACCGCCTTGACTTTGTAACCCTGCTTGAGTGCGTCGAGCACTGTGTTTTTGACGCAGTAATCCGTTGCCAGTCCGCCCACCACGACTTCTTCGACTCCATCCTTCTTCAGTTGAGCGGCCAGATCCGTCTGGTCAAAAGCGGAATAGCCATCCGTGTCGCCCTGACCTTTGGAGATCACTTTAATCCGCGGATCGTCGTGCAGTGCCGGATGAAACTGGGCGCCTTCGGTGTTCTGGACGCAGTGCACCGGCCAGGTCCCGCCGTAAGCCGTGAAGTGTTTGGTGCTTGGTGGATGCCAGTCGCGACTCTTGTAAACTGGATCTCCGCGCTCGAGAAACTCGTCGATCAACTTGTTCAGCGGTGCGATGACTTCATCGCCATGTGGGACCGCAAGCGTGCCGCCAGGGCAAAAATCGTTTTGGACATCGACCACGATTAGCGCCTGTTTGGTCATGATATGAGAATGTTACACTGATCGCGCACCACACTAAAAGCCGAGGCTGAACCCTAGATGAACTCTACCGAATTCATTCCTGATTCTCTGAAAAAACAAACCGACAGGGCCGTTTACGTTGGCCGAGTCACGCTGGTAGCTAAACGCATCCGAAACAAGGATGCTTCCGTTTGGACCGAAGACGAATCCGTCGCGAAAACGATCCGGAACTCGCTCGGTTGGTTGAATGTCGCCGATGAGATGACGGGCGTCGTTGACGAATTGAACAAGTTTGCAGACGAGGTGCGGCAGAAGTTCCGCCACGTGATGGTGTGCGGAATGGGCGGTTCGTCGCTGTGTCCTGAAGTGCTGGCGCAGACGTTTGGACCGCAAGAGGGATTTCCCGAGTTGCTCGTGCTTGATTCGACCGACCCGGACGTGATCGCTTCGTTTGTAGAGCGGATCGATATCGAGAAGTGCTTGTTTGTGATTGCGTCGAAGTCGGGAACGACGACTGAGCCGAATGTTTTTTACAAGTTCTGGTACGACCGCGTGAAGTCCGGTGAAAACTTCGTGGCGATCACCGATCCGAAAACGCCGCTGGTCAGGAGTGCAAAGAGACACAAGTTTAGACGAATCTTTCTGAACCAGGCCGACATCGGCGGGCGTTACTCCGCGCTTTCTTACTTCGGGATGGTGCCCGCGGCGTTGATGGGCCTCGACATCGCAACGCTGCTCGAACGCGCGAAGAACACCGTGGACATGGACGCTTTTCGGTTGGGCGCCACGATCGGCGAGTGTGCGAATGCAGGACGGGACAAACTGACATTCGTGATCGATCCGAAACTCGCGGCCCTGGGTTTGTGGATCGAACAGCTCATCGCGGAAAGCACCGGCAAACAAGAGAAGGGAATCGTCCCGGTGGTTAACGAGCCGATCGGCGATCCTTCGGTCTATGGCGACGATCGCGTGTTTGTCTCGATCTCATTGGGAGACACAGACGACAACCTCGACGCGTTGGCAAAAGCAGGTCACCCGGTGATTCGCCGCCGGCTTAACGATCTCTACGATCTCGGCGCCGAGTTTTTCGCGTGGGAATTTGCCACTGCCTGCGCCGGTTGGGTGCTCGGCATCAACCCGTTCGATCAACCAAACGTGCAGGAAGCAAAAGAGGCCACCAAAGAGCTCCTCGAGGAGTACAAAACGGCAAAGCGTCTCCCAGACTCAGCTCCCGAAGTGTCATTGACAGACGCTGTTCAATCGCAACTCGCGCAGGTCAAACTAGGCGACTACATCGCGTTCCTCAACTACATCGAGCAAACACCGGAAATCGATCGCCGCTTTCAGGAAATCCGAACACACCTGCGCGACAAAACCCGTTGCGCCACAACAGTCGGCTACGGTCCGCGCTTCCTCCATTCAACGGGACAGCTTCACAAAGGCGGTCCCAACAGCGGCGTCTTTTTTCAAATCGGCGCCAAAGACAAAACCGACTTTCGTATTCCTCGCGAAAAGTTCTCGTTCAGTGTGCTGAAAGAAGCACAGGCGCTCGGCGACTTCCGCGCTCTCGAAGCGCACGAGCGGCGAGTGGTCAGAATTGACCTCGGTGACGATGTGTTGTCAGGTTTGGAACGTCTTGCAGAAGCTGTGCAGTCATCCTGAACGCTTCGAACTCGTACGATCCAGGGCCGTAGCGCACAATAGTCATACGGCTCTGGAAACAACCCTTCAATCATTCTTTCTCATCTTCAAAGAAGTTCCCCCGCCAAGAAACGACCTTTCGTTCAGGCATACGAGTTGCCGCCGGAAGCTAAGTATTCGCTTCCTGGAACCCTGCCAAGTCTGGAGGAGGAACCGTCGCCGTGAAGTTCATCGATAAGTTTTTAAAAGACCAACTCGCTATCGATCTGGGCACTGTCAACACCCTCATCTACCGTCCCGACCGCGGTGTAGTGTTGAACCAGCCTTCGGTGGTTGCCGTCGATCGTTACAATGACGAAGTTGTTTCCGTCGGTCACAAGGCGTTGCGACTGCTCGGCCGCGAGCCGCGCGGCATTGAAGTGCACCGGCCGATTCGTTCCGGGACGATCTTCAATTTTGAAGTGACGCAGAAGATGCTGCGCTCGTTCATCGGTCACGTTACCGACGGTTACCGGCGCGGGCATTACGTCGTGGGTATTCCGGGTTCGGCGACTGCAGTCGAACAACGTTCAGTGCGCGATGCAGCGCATGACGCCGGTGGCAGCCGGATCGATCTCGTTGACGAAGGATTGGCTGCGGGCGTTGGCGCGGGTCTTTCTTTCGACGATGAGCGCGCGCATCTTGTGGTTGATATCGGAGGCGGCACAACAAACGTCGCGATTGTTGCGTCGGGCGGCGTGGTTAACTCGATGAGTTTGCAAGCCGCGGGTAACGCGATGGATGAGGCCATTCGCGACTACGTGCGGTCCAACTACTGTCTGCAGATCGGCGAGAACACCGCGGAGATGCTCAAGAAAGAGATGGGTATTCTGGGTGAAGCGATCTCGGCTGAAGACCACAAAGTAAAGATTGTCGGCAAGAAGTTGAGTGATGGAGCCGCATGCGCGGTACACATCACGGCGGAAGAAGTTCGTGAGGCGTTAGAGCCTGTGCTTGGTGAAATCGTGACCGGTGTGCGGCGTGTGGTTGAAGACGCGCAACCGGAAGCGGTCGCGGACATTTATTACTCCGGCATGATTCTCACCGGCGGCGGCTCGTTGTTGAAGGGAATCAAAGACAGATTGCAGACGGAACTGGAGCTACGCGCGACAATGCCGGAAGATCCGATCACGACGGTCGTGATCGGGGCCGGCGCGTTGTTGGCGGCGCCGGAGCAACTCCATCGCTGCGCCATCCGCCCGAATCTTCCTGTTTGGCAGGAAGCAGAAGAATTGGTCGTCAGTTGGTAAACGCGAATTAATTAACAACGGACGTAACCGAGTAGCCAAAAGACGATAATAAAGATCAAGATCGTTGAGATACATCCGCCGCCGAACTTCCACGCGGCGACGCCTGCCAGTAATCCTCTGAGTGGTCCTTCCATTCATGTTCTCCTGTTGCTTCGTTTTCAAACACAAAACAGCTAACGCCATTAGTTCGGCAACACGAGTGCCAAGACTCACCTACTTCTTCGCAGAGCCGTTTCGCAAGAGGAACTTCAACAGCGCGCGCTCGGCGTTGTGCAGGCCATGACCGCGGAAGGCGACCAGGTCTGCGAGGTTGCTGAAACAGCTCTCGATTACTTTGCCTTTCTCGAAATCATGAATCACTTCCGGGCAGACGTATGAACTGCGACAAACCGCGGGCGTATTGCCCAACACTTCGGCAGTCTCTTTGATCGCCTCGACGATTCTTCGCTTACGCACGCGCGCCTGCGTTCGCAAAGTCGACTCTTCCGGCATCTCGACTCCCGCTCGCGCGAGGGCGCACGCGCACACAAGTGTTCCGGCCCACGTGCGAAAGTCTTTCGCACTGAAATTCTCGCCCATGATCTCCTTGATGTAGGTGTTGATGTGTTGCCGCGTCACGTTGACGACCTTGCCGTCGCCGTTTTCATACTTGAACACTTGATAACCCGGCAACTTCATCGTCTCGCGAATCACTCGCGCCACTTGCCGATCGCGAAGCTGACGGCGCTGCCGCACGCCCGACTTTCCGGGAAAATCAAACTCGATCAGATCGCCTTTCACCGTGACGTGCTTACGGCGCAAAGTCGCGATGCCATAGCTTCCATGCTCACTCGCATACGACTGGCTTCCGGGCCGCATGTAACACGTGGATAAAACTCGCAAGATGGCTGCGAGCACACGTTCACGCCCGAGACCGGACTGTCGTAGATGGCCCGAAATCGTCGCGCGCAACTTCGGCAATGATTTGGCGAATTTCGCGAGACGTTTGAACTTGCGCGCCTCCTGAACTTTCGTGTGATCGGCGTGATACAGGTATTGCCAACGTCCCGCTGCATCTTTACCGATCGCCTGCACTCTTCCTTTCGCCGCGGGATTGATGAACACGTCAGTCCACGCCGGCGGTATGCGCAACGCGCGAATCCGATCGAGATCCGCTTTCACCAAACGCCCACTTACGGGCAAATAACGAAAGCCACGCGATTTAGCCGCATGGGGAGTACCGAGACGGCGAATTCCGATCTGCTGAAGTCGTTCGAGATTAGTCATTGATGCCGGGGCGCGCGCATATGCTGGAACGAGATTTGTCTATAAAGCTGAGCGTGAGTAGCAACATAAATAATCAAGGCGATAACCAACCGATGAACTCGAAACCCGCTTATGAAATTGTTTGTTCGTGGTGCGGCGCACAGATCAGATCCAGCAACATCGACACTCCGGACAGGATGTGTTTGATCTGCCATGCGCGAATGCTCAACGACTACTTTCAACGGCTGCGACAAATCAGCGACCAGAAGCGCCGCCAATGAGTGTAGGTTTCCTGTACAGCCCGTTTCCTCCTTTGTTTAATTCCGGAGCACTTCTGCCTCAAAACCAAGCAAGTCATAAACGCGTCCCGCAAGCCCGATGCCAACATTGGCGCCTCGGATCGCGATTTGCTGGGCCACAGACTGCACAGATTCAAAATCAATCTGCGTTGTCTGTGGGAAAGAAGTGAATAAGGATGAAGGGCCGTCTCAAACAACCGAAGTCACCGATGCCGCCGCAACATCAAGCCAAGCCCGGCCAGGAACATGAACTCGATCCGAAGCCGCGGTACGAAGCACCGCATTACGTCGGCGCCAACAAGCTCAAGGATAAAGTTGCGCTGATTACCGGCGGTGACTCGGGCATCGGCCGCGCGGTTGCCGTCCTCTTCGCGCGCGAAGGCGCCGACGTAGCGTTCACGTTCCTGAAAGAAGAAAAGCAGGACGCGAACGAAACAAAACGTGCTGTCGAAGCCGAAGGACGGCGTGCGTATCCGATGGTGGGCGACGTACGTGATGCAAAGATCTGCCGGAAGCTCGTCAAGCAAACTGTCGACAAACTGGGCAAGCTCGACATCCTCGTCAACAACGCGGCGTTTCAACAGCATCAGGAGAGTCTCGAAGAGATCACTGAAGAACAGTGGGACCAGACTTTCAAGACAAATATCTACGGCTACTTTTACATGACCAAAGCGGCGTTGCCGCATCTCGCGGAAGGCAGCGCGATCGTTAACACCGGTTCGATCACCGGGCTCGAAGGCAGCAAACAGTTACTCGACTACTCCGCGACGAAAGGCGCGATACATGCCTTTACGAAGTCGCTCGCTCAGAACCTGGTCGAGCGTGGCATACGCGTGAATTGTGTTTCGCCCGGGCCGGTTTGGACGCCGCTGAATCCCGCGGACAAGGAAGCGGAGGACGTCGCGAAGTTTGGCGCCGACACGCCCTACAAGCGTCCGGCGCAGCCGGAAGAGATCGCCCCCGCGTTTGTTTATTTCGCTTCGGAAATCGATTCGAGTTACGTGACTGGAGAAGTTTTGACTTTGTTAGGTGGTGAAACGACAGCCGGATAATAAAACCGGATAACAAAAGGAGAAGAAAACATGGCAGACAATGGTAGTGGAAGCACTGGAGTTGTTGCAGTTCTCGTTATCTTCGTGATCATCGTGGTAGCAGCGTTGTTTGTGTTCGGTGGTCGCTGGTTCGGCGGAGATAAGAAAGTGGACGTCAACATCTCAGCGCCGTCGTCGAATCCGACCAAGTAGCAACGAGCTATGAAGGACGACTCTCAAGTTACGACGTCGGTCTGGATGGCAACGGCCAATACGCCATCTCAGGCACAACTAAAAGGGAACATCCGCACCGACGTGTGCATCGTCGGCGCCGGCATCGCAGGCATGACCACCGCTTATCTGCTCGCTAAAGAGGGCAGATCGGTGGTGGTCCTCGATGATGGACCGATCGGCGGCGGTATGACCGGACGCACGACCGCGCACCTGACCAACGCGTACGACGATCGTTACGCGGAGATGGAGAAGTTGCACGGCGAGCATGGCTCACGTCTGATTGCTGAGAGTCATACGGCAGCGATCGACAAAGTGGAAGAGATCGTTTGGAACGAACATATCGAATGCGGTTTCGAGCGGCTCGACGGTTTCTTGTTTACGCCGCCGAACGAGTCAAAAGACGTGCTCGAGGAGGAGCTGAAAGCTTCACATCGCGCGGGCCTGGTAGACGTCGAAATGGTGCAGCGCGCGCCGATCGAGTCGTTTGACACCGGTCCGGCGTTGCGATTTCCGCGGCAGGCGCAATTTCATCCGCTGGATTATCTGACCGGATTGACGCGCGCGTTTATTCGTAACGGCGGCCGCATTTTCAATGAGACGCACGCGACCACCATCACCGGTGGATCTGAAGCGCGCGTCGAGACTGAGCTCGGTTCGGTAGTCACGTGCGAAGCGATCGTGGTGGCCACGAATACGCCCGTAAATGATCGCGTAGCGATTCACACGAAACAGGCGCCGTACGTGACGTATGTCATCGGCGTGCGAGTGCCGAAGGGATCTGTAACGCGCGCGTTGTTCTGGGACACGCCGGATCCGTATCACTATGTTCGTCTTCAAAACGACGTAGCGAACGACATCCTGATAGTTGGCGGCGAGGATCACAAAACCGGTCAGGCGAACGACGGCTCGGATCGGTTTGCCAGGCTCGAGCAGTGGACGCGTGAACGCTTTCCGCAAATCGGCGAAGTGGAGTATCGCTGGTCAGGTCAGGTGATGGAACCCGTCGACGGCATCGGGTTCATCGGACGCAATCCGCTCGATGAAGACAACGTTTTCATCGCGACAGGCGATTCCGGACAAGGCATGACGCACGGCACGATCGCTGGCATGTTGCTGACCGACCTGCTTCAGGGACGAAAGAATCGTTGGGAAGATCTGTACAGTCCTTCGCGGATCACTTTGCGCGCCGCCGGCGAGTACGCCGGAGAGAACATCAACGTCGCGGCACAGTTTACAGATTACCTGACAGCCGGTGAGATCAGTTCGGTCGACGAACTGAAGCCCGGCGAGGGCGCGATCATGCGCGAAGGTCTATCGAAACTCGCAGTGTTTCGCGATGTTGGCGGTAACATCCACAAGCTTTCAGCGGTTTGTCCACACCTCGGCTGCGTCGTTGCGTGGAACTCGACGGAGAAAACGTGGGATTGTCCGTGCCACGGATCGAAGTATCGCGCTGATGGCCGAGTCTATCAGGGCCCGGCCAACAGCGACCTCACAGAAGTGTGATACTTAATTAAACAGCGCGGCGGCCACTCACGAGATTGATAACCAACACGACGACGGCGACTACGAGCAGCAAGTGAATCAAGCTGCCACCGACGTTTGAGAGCAAACCGACCAACCACAAGACCAACAAAATCACCAGGATTGTCCACAGCATGACCGAAGTCTCCTTCTTCAATTGCGTATTTGGGAGCCGCTTGGAAAGGGAGCAACGTTCATGCCAGCGCGCCGCTCGTTAATGAGCGCGCATTCGCGGGTGTTTGCGGGTCGAAGGGCGATTCTCCTGCATTACAATCATCCGTTTTTCCACCAGCGGGTAAACTTATGTTTTGAATCCAGTCAAACAAAGCTTGCTGCGAACACGTGATCTGATTATCATCTCTCCTGCAATTTCATCTCAGCGGGTCGCGACGCGGCACGACAGCGGCCCGAATTACCCGTTTACTTACCCAAAATCCCATGAGCAGAGAAGAACACGCCCCTATTGTCGACGCTGCCCCGGAAGGCAAGTATGTTTACTGCATTATTGAGCATGCCGAACCTCGATCCTTCGGCCCGATGGGCATCGGAGGACGCGGCGACGACGTTTACACGATTCATCACAAGGGCCTCGCAGCCGTAGTTTCGAACACGCCCCTCGTTGTTTACGACCCGACTCGCGAGAACGTCTTTGCGCACGAGCAGGTGAACGAGACGGTGATGCGCGAATTTACCGTGCTGCCGATGGCTTTCGGCGCGCTGTTTCGTACGGAAGAGGACATTGTCGAACTTATTCGCGGCACTTACGATGCCTTGCGCGACGTGCTGACCAAGATGGAAGGCAAGGTGGAGTTCGGCCTGAAAGTGAACTGGGATCGCGACAAGGTCACCGCGGAGCTCGAAGAGAAGGACGACGAGATCCGGCATCTCAAGGAGCAGATCACTTCGCGCACCACGGGATCGACTTACTTCGCGCGCATGCAGTTGGGACGTTTGATCGAAACCGCGCTGACCGATCAGGCCGACGCGTACATTCGCGAGGTCTATTCACATCTGCGCGACACGGCGGTGGCTTCGCGCGCGAACAAACCGATCGGCGATCGTATGATTATGAACGCGGCGTTTCTGATCGAGCGCGATCGCGAAGCCGAATTCGATCAGAAAGTGAAAGAGATTGCGGCGAAGTACGAAGGCAAACTCTCGTTCAAGTACACGGGACCGTGGCCGCCGTACAACTTCGTACACATCAGACTAAAGCTCGAACGCGGGGAAGGCGCCACCGACGCAGTGGCCAGCTAAGTAATGTTTCTCATCGACGACCTACTGCTTGCACCGGTCAACGGTTTCAAGTTCATCCTCGGCCAGATTCAAAAGATGGCCGACCAGGAGCTCAACGACGACTCTGTGATCAAGGACCAGTTGCTTGAATTGCAGATGCGTTACGAGCTGGAAGAAATCTCCGACGAAGACTTCAAAGCACGCGAGGCTGAACTCTTTGCGCGTCTGCGTGTGATCAAGATGCGCCAGCTCGACATGTTGCACGAGGCGACGGCCCACACCGCTGAGTCGTCTAGTTTTGTGATCGAAGTTGGCGGCGACGAAGGTGATTTTGGCGAACGACGTGAGCGGTGAGTCGATATCGTTTCTTTGGTGGTAAAGGCGGGGTCGGAAAGACTACCGCTGCGTCCGCAACCGCACTCTTTCTTCTCAACAAACTCAAACCAGACAATTCGATTCTGCTGTTCTCGACTGATCCGGCGCATTCGTTGTCGGACAGTCTCGGTGTGAAAGTCGGCAACCGGCTGGTGAAGGTTGCCGAGCACAAAGGCGCGAAGCTGATCGCGTACGAGATGGACGCGGCGTTGGCGCTCGAACGCTTTCGCGAAGCGCATGTAAAGGTGTTGGCGGAGATCGCGGAGCGCGGGACGTTGCTGGATGAAGAGGACATCAACGAGCTGTTGAATCTTTCGTTGCCGGGGCTCGATGAAGTGATGTCGCTGTTTGAGTTGAGCGAGCTGGACCGCAAAGGTGCGTACGCGCACATCGTGGTTGATACTGCGCCGTCGGGGCACACGTCGCGGTTGTTGCGGTTGCCGGAAGTTTTTACGCGCATGGTCCATGCGCTGGATCGAATGGGCGAGAAGCATCGTTACATGGTCCAGCACTTTGCGCGGCGCAGGGTTGTGGCTGATGAGGTCGATCTGTTTTTGCGGGACCTGACAGCGCGGATCCAATCCGTTCGCAATCTGCTTTACGATCCCCGTCAAACAGACTTCACGCTTGTGACGATCCCGGAAGCAATGAGCGTTCGTGAAACTGAGCGGTATTTGAGTTTGTTGCGCGAGCAGGGTGTGCCGGTCACAGACCTCATCGTGAATCGCGTTGAGCAGGAGCATGATGCGTGTGTGTATTGCAAGGCGCGCGTGAAGACTCAGCGACCGTGGTTGAAAGAGATCGAGAAGTTGTTTGGCGACCTGCGGCTGCATTATGTGCCGCTGATGGTGGAAGAGGTTCGGGGCGTTGAAGCGTTACGAAAGCTTGGAAAACTAGTCTGGAACTCTGATGCTAAAAGACAGTAACCGTCGCATTGTGATCTTCGGAGGGAAAGGAGGCGTTGGCAAGACGACCGCTGCTGCGGCGCATGCGCTTGCTCTCGCTAAGACAGATCCGAAAAGAAGAGTGCTGGTGTTCTCAACTGACCCGGCGCATTCGTTGTCCGACAGTTTTGCCGAAGAGATCGGTGAACTGAAGAAGGGCGTCGCGGGCGTTAAGAACCTCGATGCGATGGAGATCGACCCGGGCAAGTGGTTTGAAGAGTTGAAGCAACGCTATCGCATCTGGACTGACGATCTGTTTACGTCGATCTCCGGCCGCTCGGGCATGGAGATCCAGTTTGATCGTGAGGCGATGCGCGAACTGGTCGAGTTAACGCCGCCCGGTATCGACGAGATCGCAGCGCTCGGAAAGATCAGCGAACTGCTGGACGAGAATCGTTACGACTCGATCATCCTCGACACCGCACCGACAGGCCACCTGATCCGCTTTCTCGAACTGCCTGAAGTCGCGCTCTCGTGGATCAGGACATTCATGAAGTTGCTGTTGAAGTATCAAAGCGTCGTGCGCGCGACGGAAGTCGCGGAAGAGCTGGTCGCCTTGTCGAAAAGCATCAAGCGAGTGCTCGCGCTACTCACGGATCAGGAGGCGTGTGAATTTGTGGCGGTCGCGATTCCGGAACGAATGAGTCTCGAAGAGACGATCGATCTCGCGAAGTCGCTGGATAAACTAAAGGTGCCGTTGCGAAAGTTATTGATTAACGGAGTCGTCTCGGAAGACGCGGCGAAGCAGTGTCGCTTTTGTAAGGCGCGGCGCAAAGGACAAATGGAAGTCGCGGATGAGTTCTGTAAAAGATTCCGGCGGCGTTCAATCGAACTCTTCCTCGCGCCGCAACAACCCCACGAAATAACCGGCGCGAAAGAGCTGCAAAATCACTTCGAGTCTTTAGCGCCTTTTTGCGGCTCCGAGTAGATGTAACTCTCGCGCGACTTCACGACCAAATCCGCCTCAGTCATTCTCACTTTGATCTGCCGCCGCTCGCCCTGTTTGCCTGCGACACTCGGGTAATATCCCAAACTGTATTGCCGGCCCAGCTCTTCCGCGATCCACGCGAACGCCTGCCGGATCCCAAACATCGAGTCGCCGCTGTAGAAACGTCCGCCGGTTTTGTTTGACAACTCTTTCAGGTAACGCACGGCGCGTCTGTAATCGCCGGGTGACGAACCGGGAATTGTGCCGCCCGGAAGTCCCGGTCGCGGCAACGGTATACCGAGGATCGTTGGGCCGCCGCCTTGAGGAATTCCGCTGCCGGACATCACCGTTCCCGATGTGTCGTAGTCGACCGAATAGATCGGTGCGTCTGATTCTTCGGCGAGACGAATCGTGTTGTCGTATGAACCGCGGCGGCTGGTTGTGTCGACGCCGTCAGTAAACAACACTACAGCTTTGCGGCCGGAGATCGTCTTCAGGTGTTTCTTTAAAATGTCTTCGACTGCGTCGTAGAGGCGCGTGCCGCCGCCGGTGCGCGTGCGTCTGATCGCCTTATCAATCTCGTTGCGATCTGTGGTCGGCTTGCACTCAACCTCGATCCGGTCGTCGAACGACATCACCATCACGCTGTCGTTTGGTTTCAGTTTGCTGACGAAGCTGATTGCGGCGTCCTGGATGTCGTCGAGACGCCATTGGGTCGAGCCGCTGGTGTCGATCAGGAGAATGACTGTGAAAGGTGAATCCGTGGTGGCGAAGTAGGCGATCTTCTGTTCAACGCCGTTCTCCATGATACGGAACTGTTCGCGGCGCAACTGCGGCACGTAGCGGCCGTTGCGATCGAGCACGGTGACGGGAACGGTGACGAGCGCCGTATCAGTCCGAATGACATCGCCTTCGACTGTTTCGCCTTCGGGATTAACCTTTGACTCGTTTACCTCAGGCGGAGTATCCGGCTTTGTATCCGCTTTTTTCTCGGTTTCAATCTTTGACCCCTTGTTACGTCCGGACTGGGCGTGCAGAGTCAGAGGGAGCACCAGGAAAAAGACGAGCAAAAGTAGGGTAGGTCTTTTGGGTAACACGGATTTGACGGATAGATGCCCAGATAAGGTTTGAAGTTTCCCGGCTCGGCGGGATATATTGCCGCGCATTTATGGCGACCCAAACACCACCACCCATAACCGAACTCGAAGAAGCCAACATCGTCGAACCACCCGATTTTGCGGGCCACCCACGCGGTCTCGGCACGCTCTTCTTTACCGAGCTGTGGGAACGTTTCAGTTACTACGGCATGCGGTCCATCCTGATCCTCTACATGACCACAGCCGCGACGCAGGGTGGTCTCGGCTTCAGCGTGAAAGACGCCGCCTCGATCTACGGCACCTACACGATGTCAGTTTACCTGACAGCCCTGCCGGGCGGGCTCATCGCCGACTACCTGACCGGCGCCAGGCTGGCGGTGTTTCTCGGCGGCATCGTCATCGCGGCCGGTCACTTCTCAATGGCGTTTCGTTCGATGACCACGTTCTATCTGGGACTGATCCTGATTTCGCTCGGCACCGGTCTGCTGAAACCAAACATCAGCACCATGGTCGGCAGTCTCTACCGGGAAGGCGATCCGCGCCGCGACAGCGGGTTTTCGATCTTTTACATGGGAATCAACCTGGGCTCGGTGTTGGCGGGCATCGTCGTCGGCTACCTTGGGAAGGGCGAGTCGTTCAAAAGCTTTCTGGCGTGGATGGGCAAGGACCCCAACTCGGGCTGGCATTACGGCTTTGGCGCTGCCGGCGTCGGCATGGTGCTCGGCTTGATTATCTATGTAGTCAATCAGCGGCATCTCAAGCGCGTTGGAAACAAGATCCCGAAGGCGTCGAAGCACAAGACTGAAACTGTTGTTCGTGAACCGTTGACCGGCGACGACTATAAACGTATCGCAGTGATCTTCATCCTGTTCGTGTTCACGATCCTGTTTTGGGGAGCCTACGAGCAAAAGGGCGCGAGTCTTAACCTGTTTGCCGATCGACTGGTGCGCGCCGAGATCTTCGGGATGAGTTTTCCGGTCCCGTTCCTGCAATCACTGACGGGCATATTTGTAATCATGCTGGCGCCGGTGTTTTCCTATTTTTGGCTCCGGAGGGGCGATCGGCAGCCTTCGAGTCCCGCGAAGTTTGCGCTGGGACTCGTGTTCATCGGACTTGCGTTCATGCTGATGGTGCCCGCGTCGCTGAATACCGCGGGCGGCAAAGTCACTTTCTGGTGGCTGGTCGGTCTTTACTTTCTCGCCGTTTGCGGTGAGATGTGTTTGAGTCCGGTTGGTCTGAGCACGGTTACAAAACTCGCGCCGCTAAAACTCGTCGGTATTATGATGGGCGTGTGGTTCCTGGCGGCTGCGCTCGGCAACAAGCTCGCCGGTTACCTATCCGGCTTCTTCGATTCGAACAATCCTGAGCGTCTGGCGATGCTCTACGGTGGTATCGCTGTTGGACTGCTCATCTCCGCCGGCATTCTGGCTTTGTTTACACCGTCGATCAAGAAAATGATGGGCAAAGTTACTTAAACAAAACGAAAGGAAAATAATCCCCCATTGAGATTCAACTCCCGTTGCGCAATCCTCGCGCTGCTCTTGCTGTTTGGAGCAGGCACACAACAGTTCACCCCCGCACAGGGACTCGGCAAATTCGATCGCGACAACGCCATCGCGATGCTCGATGCCGCGAAAGACGACCTCAAAAAGAACTACTACGATCCGGCCTTACGCGGCATTGATATCGAAACGAAGTTCAAAGACGCCAAAGAACGCGTCAAGCAAGCCACATCGCGCGACCAGTTGATCATCACTGTCGCGCAGACGCTGCTCGACTTCGACGACTCGCACACGTTTTTCGTTCCACCTTCACGCGCTGCCAAAGTTGAGTATGGCTGGGAGATGCAGATGGTGGGCGACGCGGCGTTCGTCACCGGCGTAAAGCCCAAGACTGACGCGGAAGCGAAAGGACTAAAGCCGGGCGATCAGATCGTTTCGGTTGATGGTTACACGCCGACGCGTGAGAACATGTGGAAGATGTACTACCGCTACTACGCGCTGATGCCGGCGAGAGGCATGCGTTTGATGGTGCGGAGTCCGGACCAGGCCGAGCCGCGTGAGCTCGAAGTGCTCGCGAAGATCGAACGCGGCGCAAACGTCGTCGATTGGAGCAATCTCTTTGTACGTTTCCTGCGAGAACGAAGAGACGTCGGCAAGGATCGCACTGCCGAGTTTGGCAACGAACTGCTCATCTGGCAGATGACGACCTTTTCGACCAGCGAAGATCACATCGACGCGATGATGGGCAAAGCGAGTAAGTTCAAGTCGCTGCTGATCGATCTGCGCGGCAACGGCGGCGGCTACACCGATGCGTTATCACGACTAACCAGCTACTTCTTCGATCGTGAAGTAAAGATTGCGGATCAGAAGGGCCGCAAGGAGACGAAACCGCTGCTGGCAAAGCCGCGCGGCAGCGTCTACAAAGGACAAGTGATCGTGTTGATCGACAGCGACTCAGCTTCAGCGTCCGAGGTGTTTGCACGCACGCTTCAGCTCGAGAAGCGCGGCACGGTGCTTGGAGATCGGAGTATGGGCGCTGTTATGACTTCGCGTTACTACGATCATCAAACGGGCGTCGGTCAGGTACTCTACTTCGGCAACAGCATCACTGTCGGCGACGTGATCATGCCTGACGGCAAGAGCCTCGAGAAAACCGGCGTCACACCGGACGAGACAATGCTGCCGACCGGTGCGGACCTTGCCGCGAAACGCGATCCCGTGTTGTCGCGGGCGGCGGAAATGCTCGGCGTGAAACTCGATCCGGAAAAGGCGGGCACGTTGTTCCCGAAGGAATGGCGAAACTAGCACGATCGCCGGGCATGTTCACCAAAGCGATCGTGCGGCCGCCATGCGCGAATTTCGCTTTGGGTCTGACCAGCGTTGATCTGGGAGCGCCGCTTTTCGAACTGGCGCTTCAACAACATGAAGCTTATTGCCGCGCGTTGGAAGATTGCGGTTTGAGTCTGACGCGTCTGGCGCCGGACGAACACCATCCGGACTCAGCATTTGTCGAAGACACAGCGGTGTTGACCGAACGCGGCGCTGTCATTGCACGTCCTGGAGCGGCCAGTCGCCGCAGTGAGACCGCAGAGATCGAGCGCGTTCTAAGTCAACATTTCGAGCGGCTGCGCGTGGTTTGTGAACCTGGAACGGTCGACGGCGGTGACGTTTGTGAAGCCGGCGAACACTTCTTCATCGGCGTTTCGCGCCGCACGAATGAAGCCGGCGCAACCCAGCTCGCCGGGTTCCTGGAGGAGTTTGGTTACACTTCGACTTTGATTGACATACGCAACCTGAGTAATATCCTCCACTTAAAAAGCGGACTGGCATATCTCGGCGGCAATCGAGTGCTGGTCATCGACGAAGTTAAGAATTTGAATTCGCTCGCAGGCTACGAGCTCATTAACATCAGGCCCGAGGAAGCGTACGCCGCAAATTGCGTTTGGATAAACGACCGGGTCTTGATCGCGTCCGGGTTTCCCGTGTTGCAGCGTCAGTTGGAGCAGTTGAACTACAAAATGGTCGCACTCGACATGTCGGAGTTTCAAAAAATGGATGGCGGGCTCAGTTGTCTGTCACTGAGGTTTTGAAGGGTTTTTAAGGAGGACTAATGGCGGAAAATTTTGATAACGCGACGGCAGTCAAGCTTCTCAATCAGATCATGGAAGCCGAACTCGCCGGCGTCGTTCGTTACACGCATTACTCATTGATGGTTTTTGGTCACAACCGGATTCCGATCGTCAGCTGGTTGCGCAACGAGGCCAGCACCTGTCTCTCACACGCAAACGAGGCAGGCGAGCTCGTCACGCATTTCGGCGAACACCCTTCGCTGAAGATCGGCGCGTTGCTCGAAACACACCAGCACGGCATCAACGATATTCTTATGGAGTCGCTGAAAGCCGAGAAAGACGGGCTGGCCCTTTACAAACAACTATTAGATCTGGTGCGCGACCGCTCAGTCTTGCTCGAAGAGTACGCTCGCCGCATGATTTCCGAAGAGGAGCTCCACATCGGTGAAGTGAACAAGATGTTGCGTAAGCCGGGCGAGATCGGCCAGTACCAGGCATAACGTAGCCACGGATTGAAACGACCACCGAAGCAGCATGAAATAACCCAACTTCTCGCTGAGTGGAGCGACGGAAACCAGTCCGCTCTGGACGAGTTGTATCCACTGGTCTATGACGAATTGCACCGGCTCGCTCGGCGTTACATGAGCCGGGAACGACAAGGCCATACTTTACAAACCACTGCGCTCATCAACGAAGCCTACGTCCGCCTGGTGGACCAAAAGAACGTCCACTGGGCCAACCGCTCGCACTTCTTCGCCATCTCGGCGCAGATCATGCGGCGGATTCTGATCGACCACGCGCGCCGTAACGCTTATGCGAAACGCGGCGGCGGCGCGCAACAGGTCTCACTCGACGAAGCCGCCACCGTTACCAGCGCGCGCGGTTCGGAGATGCTCCGGCTTGACGAAGCATTGAAGACGCTCGCGACGATGGATCCGCGCCGCAGTCAGGTGGTCGAGTTGCGCTATTTCGGCGGTCTCAATAACGAAGAGATCGCCGGTGTTTTGAACGTTTCCGAGAACACTGTGACTCGCGACTGGAACATGGCGCGAGCCTGGCTTTACCAGCAACTCAGCGAAAGTGCTGCCAATTGACTCCCGAACGTTGGCAACAGATCAGCCGCATATTTAAATCAGCGATCTCGCTCGACGGTGCAGCGCGTGCTGCGTACTTGGCGAACCAGTGCGGCACTGACGAGTCTTTGCGTTCGGAAGTCGAGAAGCTGCTCTCGTCGCACCGGCAGGCAAGCGCGGAGGACTTTATCGGCGGGCGGGCCGCGGATGATGGCGCGGTGTTACTCGTCACACCCGAAGAACTCAAGCCACGTCTCGAGAAGGGCCAGAAACTCGGTTCGTACCTCATCCTCGATCAGCTCGGCGCAGGCGGCATGGGCGAAGTTTACCTGGCGAAGGACTCGCGGCTCGAGCGAACCGTCGCTTTGAAAGTGCTTTCGCCGGACATCTCCGAAGACCAGCGACGAATGCAGCGTTTCCGCCAGGAAGCGAAGGTCGCGTCGTCACTCAATCAACCCAACATACTCACCATCTTCGAATCCGGTGAAATTGACGGGCTGACGTTCCTCGCGACGGAGTTCATCGACGGCGAAACACTGCGCAGCTACCTGAACCGCGAACGGCTCAAAACCGCCGAGACGATCGACATCGCGATTCAGGTTCTCACCGCGCTCGAAGCCGCACACGAAGCACGCATCGTTCATCGCGACATCAAGCCGGAAAACGTGATGATTCGCCACCGCGATCGAGTGGTGAAGGTGCTTGATTTCGGTTTGGCTAAAGTGACGGAGAAGCGCACCGCCACGCAACACGACCTGGACGCCGAGGCCGTCACCGAATTCAAAACAACTCCCGGCGTGCTGATGGGCACGATCAACTACATGTCGCCCGAGCAGGCGCGGGCGGCGACTGTTGATGAACGCACCGACATCTGGAGCGTGGGCGTGATGCTTTACGAGATGGTGACGGGACTGATGCCGTTTGGTGGTCCAACGTCGAGTCACACGCTCGTGCAGATTCTTGATAAAGAATTGCCTGCGTTTCCAAAAGTAGTAGACGCACCTGCTGAGTTGCAGCGGATCGTTCGCAAAGCGCTGGCGAAGAGTCCGGACGAGCGTTATCAAACTGCTAAAGACTTCGCCATTGACTTGAAAAGCTTGCGGCGGCAATTGGACGTCAAGCGGAGCGTTGACGACACGGACCAGGAGCCGGATGACAAGCGAGCGGGAAAAGAGCCAAGTAAGACACGAGTCCTCGTGTTTGCGCTCGTTGCGATGGCGATTGTGACCGCCGCGTTCTTTGGCTGGAGTGTTTGGCGCGCTGCGCGGGCGCGGTCTTCGTCCGTTGTGATTCCTGCGCCGGGTCCGGTTACGCCGCAGCCCGAGAGAAGGTTGACCTATTCGATCACGGTCCAGGAATTCAGGAACGGGAAGTATGAGCCGCCCTACACGATGGCGGCCGAAGTGAGTTTTGAGCCGAAGGATCGCGTTCGCTTAAACGTTGGTTCTCCCCAGACGGGTTATCTGTACATTTTGAATGAAGGGCCACGTGACGGTTCTGCTGTCCCCGAGTACAGCATTATGTTTCCGTCGGCGTCTGCCAACAACGGATCTCCTTTGCTCGCGGCCGAACAACACATTCTGATTCCTGCCGAACCGCACTGGTTTCAGTTCGACACGCAGGCGGGAGTCGAAAGACTATGGCTGATCTTTTCCGAAGACGCGGTGGCGGAGTTGGAAAGTGTTCGCAGGTTTGCGAGCAAAGAAACCCAGGGAGTCATCGCGGACATGACGCAGAACAAGCTCATCCAGGACTTTCTCACGACCCATTCAGCGACCAAACCCGAGACCGAAAAAGGTGAGACTCTGACCACCCTCACAATGCCTGGTAAGCTCCTGTTGTACCCGGTTAGACTCGAACATCATTAACTCAAAATCGCATTGACGCGCACGCAATCGGGGCATATCATTTCCGCCACTTAATTCTTTTCGAGTTAGCCCCAGTAAGGACGAATCCCGCTTCCCGCTTAGATGGTGGTTTTTCCAGGCAGTTCCCGCGTTTAGTAGTAGACACTGACCTACGCTGGAAAACTTACTGCGGTGCTTAACAAGTGTGTTGACCCAGAACCACAATTTCGAAGGAGATAAATCCCATGGCAAATCCAGACAAATGGAAAATCGAGAACAATAGCAATAGCTCAAGCGCCGGTAACGAGCTGAATGGTCTTCTTGTTAAGAAAACCAGTTCCGGCTACGAGTTATATGGGGTGTTGGGTAAATACGCCAATACCACCCCTCCGAGCCTTCCGAGCTTCAATAACGTGAGTTGGGATGGTCAAAGCTGGAACATCGTTTTCACCAGCCTTCCGGTCGGCGTTAACGGCGCGGGAACATGGACACTTCTCGACTCAGCTACGGACGCGGAGCCGACTGGCGCCGAGGACGGCGACTTCACGGCGCAGGCATCGGGAGGCCACGACGACGAAGACGCGGAGGCCGCTTCCTCAGCTAACGCCTGAGAGCTGGCGCAATCAACTTAACCACCCCGCTTAGCAGCGATAACGAGTGAGGCGAGCGACACGAAGAGTCGCATCTCTTCACTCGTTATCAACAATCGGCAAATCCAGGAGTTCAATGACTCACCAACCGCACAACACGCCGCTTGGACTTGGAATTGTTTCCGTCGTGTGGGTGAGTCTGTTCGTTTCACTAGCCTTCGCACAGGTCGCCGATAGCCTCCCGAGCCTTTCTCCCGGCGAACACGAGCTCAAGGAAAAAGAGACGCATTCGTACCGGCTGCCTTTGAGTGGCGGACAGTTTTTCTATGGTCTGGTCGAGCAAAAAGAGATCGATGTGGTCATTGCCGTGTTCGGACCAGGCGGCCGGCAACTCGCCGAAACCGACAGTCCGAATGACCGTTGGGGAACGGAACCGGTTCTTCTTGTGGCCGAGGAATCAGGTGATTATCGAGTTGAAGTGCGAGCGCCAACCGGCAAAGTTGCGCCAGGCCGATATGAGATCCGAGTAGTGGCGCAGCGAGAGGCAACGCCGGCCGACAAGCGTCTGGTTAGTGCGCAACGACTCGCCGAGGAGGCCCGCAAGCTCGGCGCGGAGGAGAGCACTGCCGCTAAGCGCGCGGGCATCGAAAAATATAAACAGGCAGCGGAGATCTTTCACGAGCGAGGCGAAAGATACCTGGAGGCACTCGCGCTACGAGCGATCGCCACTCGTTACGTGCAATTTAGTGAGTTTCGCAATGTTCTCAAATACGCGCAGCAAGGACAGGCGTTAGCGCAGAGTTTGGGCGACCGCAGGTTGGAAGGTTCGCTCGAGACATTTCTCGGCGGGGCCAGTGACTTTTTGGGTGACGTTACCCAGGCGTTGGCCCATTATGACCGCGCGGTCGTACTGTCTCGCGCTAACGGTAACCGGTCCACAGAAGCATCCGCGTTGAACAATATCGGCAAAATCTATAGTGACGCCTCGAATCAACAGAAGGCGCTCGAGTATTACCTTCAGGCACTGCCGCTGTACCAGCCGCTCGGAAACGATCTCCCGCAAGCAATCACGCTGAATAATATTGGAATCGTTTACATCAAACTCGGAGAACCGGCCAAAGCGCTCGATTATCTACAGCAGGCCTTAACAAAGTTCCGGGCCATCGGAGCGAGGACTAAGAACTCGGAGTCAGTGACGCTGAGCAACATGGGCGATGCTTACAGTGGCCTCAACGACACCGAAAAAGCGCTCAGCTGTTATAACCAGGCTCGGACAATCCAACAGCAAATCGGCAATAAAACTCAGGAAGCAGAAACCCTCGAGGGGCTGGGCGAACTTTACTCACAGTTGAACCAACCGCAAAAGGCGCTCGAGTTTCACGAACAAGCGGTCCAGTTACTACGCGCCGCAGGCAACGTTCGCCGCGAAGCGATCTCTTTGCGCAACCTGGGCCACGTTCACAACGTTCTGGGCCGTCCGGACCAGGCTTTGGATTACTTTAACCAATCGCTCGCGATACTCCGGCGTATTGGTGATTTGAATAATGTCGCTGGTGCCCTGGAGGGGATCGCGCGAGCAGAGCAGCAGCGCGGAAATCTGATTCAGTCGAGAAAAAACATCGAAGAGTCGCTTGGTTTGATCGAAACGGTTCGCGCCCATACCCGCAGCCAACAACTCCGCGCGTCGTACCTGGCTTCCAAAGACAAAGCCTACGAGTTTTATGTTGACCTGCTGATGCAACTGCACGAGAAGAATCCCGGGAACGGCCACGATGCAGAAGCATTACAGGCGAGCGAGCGTGGCCGCGCACGCAGCTTGACGGAGATGCTGACTGAAGCTCACGTGGATATTCTGCAGGGCGTCAGCGCTGACCTTGTTAAAAAGGAACGAGAGATCCGCCAGTCGTTGAATGCCAAAGCACAACGACTGATTCAGTTGACTGCGCAGAAAGGTAATCAGCAGGAGATTGAAACGCTGAATAAAGAGATCAGCGCGCTCGAGGACGAGCACCAGCAGGTGCAAGCAGCGATTCGCCAAACCAGCCCGCAGTATGCCGCTCTAACTCAGCCGCAACCGCTGGGGTTGAAAGAAATTCAGCAACAGTTGGATCAGAATACGATACTCCTGGAATACGCGCTTGGTGAGGAACGAAGTTACGTTTGGGCGGTCACGCAGAGCTCGCTCAAGACTTACGTTCTGCCCAAGCGAGCGGAGATTCAGCAGAGTGCGGAACAGGTGTATGGGTCGCTCCGCGCTCGGAGCGTTTTCAAGTCGTTGGAAACGTCCGCGCAGCGCAGTGCGCGAATCGCGCAGGCGGATAAAGACTTTCAGCAGGCAGCAAACGAACTGAGCCGCATGATCCTGGCACCGGTTGCGGGTGAGTTGGGAAACAAACGGCTGGTGATCGTTGCCGACGGCGCGTTGCAGTACGTTCCGTTCGCTGCTTTATCCGTGTCATCCGTGGCTAACCAGCCTCTCATTGTGCGCCACGAGATCGTAAGTCTCCCTTCCGCTTCTGCCTTTGCTGTTCAACGAGAAAATCTTGCGAACCGTCCTGTTGCACCGAAAACGCTTGCGGTCATTGCCGACCCGGTGTTCTCAACCAGCGATCCACGAGTGAAGGCAAACGCGGGCGATGCTGACACCGCAACGAGGAGCTTCGAACATCTTCCGGCAAACACTACTGCCGCACCGCAACTCGCGATTCCGCGACTCCCATTCACACGCTCGGAAGCGGATCGTATTCTCGCCGTCGCTCGCGCCGGATCGAACCTGAAGGCACTCGACTTTCGCGCCAACCGCGCGATGGCTACCAGCGGAGAGTTGAGCAAGTATCGCTACGTTCACTTCGCGACCCACGGTTATCTCGACACCGCGCGCGCCGGCCTCTCCGCGATCGTGCTCTCGATGTTTGACGAAAACGGCAAACCGCAGGACGGCTTCCTGCGCACGCACGATGTTTACAACCTGAAGTTACCGGCTGAGCTGGTCGTTTTGAGCGCGTGTGAAACCGGTCTCGGAAAAGACGTGCGTGGTGAAGGTCTCGAAGGATTGACGCGCGGATTCATGTATGCCGGGGCGCGCCGCGTCGTGGTGAGTCTGTGGAACGTTAACGACAAAGCGACCGCGACATTGATGCAGCGTCTCTACACCGGGATGTTGCGCAGTAACAAAACGCCCGCCGCTGCTTTGCGCGCCGCGCAGATCGAAATGCTGCGCACACCGCAATGGCAGTCGCCTTACTACTGGGCGCCGTTCGTTATGCAAGGAGAGTGGCGATGAGATTTAAA
>DASUPR010000092.1:0-2252 GCA_036281015.1 Pyrinomonadaceae bacterium | reverse complement strand
AACGTTGTCCCACGTGGATCAACGACAGTTTGACGTTACTGATCGGCAGTCCTACACGGGACGCGTACAAATCTTTTCTGGCCTCAGCCCTGAAGAGACAAGCCACATCGCAGTGCGCGCGCGCGGCTTGCGCAAGGCACGCGGCGAATTTATCTACATGCCGGGCGACCGACCCGATTTCGTCTACATCCTGAGGCAAGGTCGTGTGAAATTGTCCGTGCTCTCCGAAAGCGGCAAGGAGATCGCCATCGACATCATCCAACCTGGCGAAATTTTTGGTGAGTTCGCACTCGTCGACGAATCGCCGCGTAGCAACATGGCCCAAGCATTAGACGACATGCTGATGTGGGTTTTCCCCACGCGCGATTTTACGAATCTTCTTGCGGCGCAGCCAAAGCTCGCGCTGAGTTACATTCGTCTCGTCGGTGATCGCCGGCGGCGAATGGAGAAGAAACTTTCTGATATTACGTCGAAGGCTGTCTCGGCACGCGTCTGCGAGCTTTTGCACGAGCTCTCAACGAGCGCTGCCGAAGTCGAGGCAGTTGCCAGCGATTACCTCGTTCCGCTTACCCATCATGATGTGGCCAGTCTGATCGGAGCGGCGCGCCAGACCACGACGACCGTGCTCAACGATCTGGAGCGGCGTGGCATCATCGAGCTGGGGCGCGGTTGGGTTCGCGTCAAATCTTTGAAAGAACTTCAAACGTATGCGAGCGTGTTGCTTGCTGCCGGCATACAGACTTTTTTCGCACTTTTGTCAGCGGGCTGACAATCATGTCCTCTCGCTGACATACCCACAGCCTCTCTTCCTTCATGATCGCGTCTCATTCCGACGATACCACTAAGGAGAACAACTGATCATGAAAACAAACAGGAAGATAAACTGTACGCTTTGGCTCGCCGTTTTTGCGCTGGTCCTAACGGCAGTGGCTGGTCTCAACTTTGGTACGAGCGTTTCCGCAGATGGAAGCAGCAATCTCGGCACGTCCCCATTCGACTTCAGCGACGCCGCGTACCGCGCGCACGGCATCGTGCCCGAGAACATCGTTTTGCGTGTCGGCACTTCCGGCCGCGCAGGCGACTTCGTCATCGACAACAGCAATACAGATCCGAACCGCGCGAACGTGCGCACTATTGAATCCACGCCAGGCACAACCGGATCGAGTGGTCTAACTTACGCCAACATCTTCGGCGTACTTAACTCCACCAGCTTCGAACGCGATGCCGCAGGTCAACTGACTTCGCGCGGACAGGCTGCTTTCGATACCGCGGAGCGTTTTCGCGTTTTCATCTTTCCGAAAGCGTCAAACGGCTCGATCCTCGATCCGTTTCTTCCGAACAAGCGACAGGACAACGTCTTCGACACGCGCGACGGCTACTTCTCGAATGACCCGTTAGGTCTATGGGTAGCAGTGTGGGTCGTCTACACGCCGAAGGCTTTCACAGCGGAAGGACGCAAAGAGCTCGATCCAATCGCAGCTACCAACGGACGTGACCTCGACGGTACAGCAATCCTGACTAGCCCTTCACAAATCGACAACCTCGCCGCCAAAGGTTTGATCGAGTTGCGCACCCGGCCAGTTGACGATGGCGTGTTTCGTTGGGTGATCTGTCCGATTCCCGATGACCCACGCGACGGCTTCATTCGGCCCGATGCTTTCATCCGCGATGTAAAGCGAAGCGACGGCACGGCGGTCTTCCCGGCCCTCGGCAACAACTTCCGCTGCTTGCAACAGTCAGGCGACTGGTGCGACTAAACCCGTCTTTACCCTCAAAACCTTAAGCCACAAGAAGCTACAAAAAGCACAAACAGCTCTGCTGAATTGCTTGCGCTTTTTGTGCTTCCGTGTGGCCAATTTAGAAGGAGAACTACCCTATGGCAAACATCTCAAAGATCAATAGAAGGGCGGAGAAGGAGAAGCAACAAGCCGCCAAAAACAGGCGCGAGATCATCGCCGCCGGATTGAGCCGGCGTGAGATGATGAAAATGGGTTTGCTGACCAGCGCCGGTATGCTCGTTTCAATGTCGGGCCTGAGTGTCAGGGCGCGCACAAGCGCGGGGCATCTCTTTGACTCCGGCAGCGGCAGCGGCCCCAGCAGTCCTCCAACTCGCCCCTTCGTCCAACCATTCACACGCATGACGGTCAAGCAGCCAAGCGCGACCTTGAACCCTGCGCCGACCGCCATCCCAAACACCGTTGCCGGTGAGGGCCGAACCATCTCGCACCAGGCTTTCAACCAGTTTTCCCCCG
>DASUPR010000091.1:0-5476 GCA_036281015.1 Pyrinomonadaceae bacterium | reverse complement strand
CTGGGTTTCGTTGTCGATAAGCTGCCAAAGCGGCGCGCGGCAATCTTCGAAGGCGCTATCGCAGAGGCGCTCCTGGGCATGAGTGCTTACAACTGGAAAAAGTAAGAGTGTAAGAAAGAGTGGTATTAGTCGTCTGGGGACTAGCATAATTTTAAGGTCGAGAGCCGGTTAATTGTTGAAACCACTTTGTATCCTGAAAAGACGTAAAGGTTCACTGCCAAAGAGCATGTCAGTGGGGAGACGCCAGCTCTGACCTTTATGTTCTACCTGGATCGCGCAAACGAAAGCCCATTCGGACCACCACCACGGTTGTTCGGGTGACCGGGGCCTTCGCTATTCTTTAGTTCGTAAGCCGTGAAGCAAACACCACGCCGCGAACCGGGACGCGGCGGCAACGTTTTTTCCCAATTAAGTTGAAGAATCCGGGATTCTATCATGTCTTGTATTCGGACAGGCGTCTGATTTTTGGAAGGTATAAGTACATCAATCGTTTATTTGTTACAGGCGAACGTGTACCTTAGGTTCATGTGTTAAAGTTCGCACCAAAAATACTTATGAAGTTTTCTGTTGTCATCGCCACTTACAACCGAGCCGACGAGCTGGTGCGGACGCTTGATTCGCTCCGCGGGCTGAAGGTGGAAGATCCGTGGGAAGTGATAATTGTTGACAACAATTCGAAGGACAACACCCGCGAAGTTGTACTCAAAGCAGCGGAAAATTTCCCAGTTCCGCTTCGTTACCTGCACGAATCGCAACAGGGCCGTTCGGCCGCATTGAACGCCGGTATCAAAGCCGCGCAGGGCGAGATCATCGCGACCACTGACGACGACGTACGCATCGAGCCGGATTGGTTGATGAACTCCGAGCGCGCTTTGGAGCGTTTGGATTGCCAATATCTCGGCGGCAAGGCGCTTCCGCTTTGGGGTGGCGAGCGTCCGTCGTGGATTCCTGAAACCCGATGCATACACTGGGCGGTGATCGCGTTGTTGGATTACGGTCCGGAACCGATTCCACTCGGCGATTACGTGACACTCGGCGTGAACATGGTCTTCCGCCGCGAGGCTTTCGAGCGCGCGGGGCTGTGGGACAACACTATCGGCCGCAAAGCGGGCACGTTGTTGGGTCAGGAAGTCAGAGAGTGGATCCAACGCGCGCGCGCCGCTGGTGTGAAGGGTTTTTATTCACCTGACCTGGTGGTTCATCACGTGATTCCGGCGGATCGACTGACGAAGAAGTACTTTCGCAGTTGGTTTTACTGGCACGGAATCAGCCGTGCGATTCTTTACCAGACGAGAGGCCTGGACATGGAGTCGCCGGAAAGCACGGAGCTGGATTTCCGCAAGGTGCCGCACATCGCGGGCGTGCCGCGTTACATGTTCCGCACATATCTGCAATCGTTCTTATCTATGATTTCCGCTTTTGTCCGCGGCGATCGTACCGCCGCTTTTGAAAACGAACTTGGACTTTGGTTCTTTGCCGGAGTGATAAAGGAACGATGGAAAGACCGGCGAGAGCCAATCCCACCACGAAGAGGTTTGGTTACTCTGCAAGATAATTAGACGACGAAACGATGAAAGCAATCATACTCGCCGCCGGCAAAGGAACACGTCTGAACGGCGTCGAGCTCAAGCCGAAATGTTTGTTTGAAGTTGGCGGCGCAACGCTGTTGCAGCGCCAGATGTCCGCGATTGAGGAAGCGCGGATCGATGAGATCGTGCTGGTGCTTGGTTTTGAGGCCGAGCGGATCAAGCGTCACTGCGGGCCAAATGTCGAGTTTGTTACAAACGAGCGTTTTGGCGAGACGAGCAGTCTGTATTCACTGTGGCTGGCGAAAGAGCATTTAACTGACGGCTTCGTCGTCTTGAATTGCGACGTGCTGTTTCACCCGGAGTTGCTGACGCGGTTGCTGACGGCGCCGTATGCCGATGCGTTGCTGGTGGATTTTGTCGACAAGCAAAACAACCAGCTCGGCGACGAAGAGATGAAAGTAAAAGTGAGCGACGGCCGCGTCGTCGACATCAGCAAGCGAATGAACCCAGCCGAGGCTGACGGTGAGAACGTCGGCGTGGTGAAGTTTAGCCGTGAGGGCGCGAAGCGGCTCATTGCTGAGATGGACCGGCTGATTTCCAGCGGCGACTGCGATCGCGATTGGGCGCCGCGCGCGTTTCGTGAGTTTGCTTTGCGGTACCCCTTGCACGCCATCAGCACCGATAATTATCCGTGGATCGAGATCGATTTTCCTGAAGATTATCGCCGGGCACAGGAAGAGGTCTTTCCCCAGATCAACGCGATGGTCCCGGCTCCTGCTGCTAAATGATCTCCCGAAGCTCCATCGAGTGGTTGCGTGGTTTGGACAAACGTTTTCAGCGGATTCGAGACGCTGACAAACGTCGCGTTCTGGTCGATAGCCGGACCGCGATGAACTACGCGACGGTTGCGCCGATTGTTTTGGGTTTGCAAAAGGATCCGCGTGTCGAGGTGTTTTTGACGGCGAGTGAGACGCCGGATCTGCTCGACAAGATCTACGCGGAAGCTCGACAGCCGTATCACTTTGTGCGGCCGAAGGCGGCGGCGTTCATGCAGTTTGATGCTTACCTGGCGGCAGATTTTCTGTGGGCCAGGTTGCCGCGCGGTACGCATCGCGTGCAGACGTTTCACGGTGTGGCGGGGAAGTATCGAACGGTTTACGACTCGCCGGACAAGTCGATGCGCGATTGGCACCGGTTGTTTTTTATTAACAAACGGCGGATGCGGAATTTTATTGATACGGGCGCGATTGACGCGGATAGTCCGGCGATTCGTTTGGTTGGTATGCCGCGATTGGATTGTCTGGTCGATGGTTCGCTCAATCGTGATGAGACGCTTATCTCTTTAGGGATCGATCCCTCCCGAAAGACTGTTTTGTACGCGCCGACGTGGTCCAAGTATTCGTCGGTGGCGACGATGGGTGAAGAGATCGTCAAACGGCTCGGCGCCGCTGGCTACGCTGTGATCGTCAAACTTCACGATCGTTCGCGTCAGGGCGACGATTATCATTCGGGTGGTGTTGATTGGGGACAGAAACTCTTGCCGCTTTTGGAAAGCAACGGCGGCGTACTGGCGACGGGCAGCAACTCTTCTGAGTATTTGATGGCTGCCGACGCACTAATCACGGATCACAGCTCGGTCGGGTTTGAGTACTTGTTACTGGATCGGCCGCTGATTCGGATTCACGTGCCGGAGCTGTTGGAGAAGACGGATATCGAACCGGCTTATGTGCAGTTGATGATGGACGCGGCGACGTCTGTTTCGAACGGCGATCAATTGGTGGCGGCAGTTGAGGAAAGTTTCGCGGACCCGGCGGCGAAGTCAGAGACAAGAAGATTGGTTGCGGGAGAGATGTTTTATAAACCGGGCACCGCGACCGCGCGCGCGATTGCCGAGATGTACGACGTGATCGAGTTGAGTAAAAATTTTTGAGCTCACTGACGACAAAAATTAAGAAGCTCAAAGGGCTGAAGATGGACGAGATCGGCGTGCGCGTCGCGCAGCAGGTCGCGATCCTGTCGGAGCGCAGCGGTTTATCCAAACAAATCTCTCTTCCCTCTGACGACGAGCTACTTGCTTTGGTTGATTCCGGTTTTAAATCCCTGTCTGAGTTTCTCGAACAGCGAAGCCGTAGAACTGAACCGCGTTTTTTCCCCGCCGCTGACCCTGAAGGGTTTCGCCGTCGTTGGCCAGAAGCAGAGTCGCGGATTTTGGGGATTGCCGACAGGATTGGTGAAGGGACGTTCAATCTTCTTGGGTTGCGTGAGCTCAAGCTTGGCGATTCGATTGACTGGCATCTCGAACCGCTCTCCGGCAAACGCACACCGCTGGTCCATTGGAGCCAACTCAACTATCTCGACGCCGAAGTTGCGGGCGACAAAAAAGTCACGTGGGAACTGAACCGGCACCAGTATTTTCTGACGCTGGGCCGCGCGTATTGGCTAACTGGTGATGAACGCTACGCGGAAGTTTTCGTAGCTCACGTGATGTCGTGGATGAACGAGAACCCCCCGAAGCTCGGCATCAACTGGGCCAGCAGCCTGGAAATCTCGTTTCGATCGATCTCGTGGCTTTGGGCGCTTCAGTTTTTCGCAGACTCGCCATCGCTTAACGCTGACGTGTTGTTGCGAATGCTGAAGTTTCTCTACCTCAACGCGTCGCACCTGGAAACGTATCTCTCGACCTATTTCAGTCCCAACACACACCTGACGGGCGAAGCACTCGGACTCTTCTACATCGGATTGTTGTTGCCGGAGTTTCGCGACGCGGCGCGCTGGCGCGATCTCGGCCTCGAGATTCTCGAATCGCAATTGTCGCGGCACGTGCAGCCCGATGGCGTGTATTTCGAACAGTCGAGTTACTACCATCGCTACACGGCAGACTTTTACATCCATCTCGCAATTTTGCTTCGCCGCAACGGCATGAAGCTGCCGGACGCGCTCGAACCCAAGCTCGAACTGCTGTTGGACCACTTGATGTACATCACGCGGCCCGACGGCACGACGCCGTTCTTCGGCGACGACGACGGCGGACGGCTCGTGATGCTGGACGAGCGTGCGGCAAACGATTTTCGTGCGGTGCTTTCAACAGGAGCCGTGCTTTTCAATCGAGAAGACTACAAATTCGTCGCGGGTGAAGCAGCGGAAGAAACCATGTGGCTGCTCGGCGCGGAAGGTTTGCGCGCGTTTGACGAGTTGGTCAGTGAACAGCCGCTGGAAGAATCCGTGGCGTTTGCGGATGGTGGTTACTACGTCATGCGCGACGGCTGGTCGCCCACTTCAAATTATCTGCTCTTCGACTGTGGTCCACATGGCTGGTCCAACTGCGGCCACGCCCACGCCGATGCGCTCGCGATCGAGGTCGCAGCAGCTGGCCGGACTGTGCTCGTCGATCCGGGAACGTTCACCTACACGGGCGGCAAAGATCTGCGCGACTGGTTTCGCGGCTCGACCGCGCACAACACCGTCACTGTGGATGGCCAGTCCTCATCGGTTCCGTTGGATACATTTTCCTGGAAGACGAAGACCGCCTGTGAGTGCCTCGCGTGGATCGAACACGAGCGGTTCACGTACGTCTCCGGACGCCACAACGGTTACGAACACCTCGGCAAACCCGGCACGCACACGCGCAGCATCCTGTTTCTGAAAAACGATTATTGGCTTTTACAAGATCGGCTCGATTTATCCGGAAAACACAAGGTAGAGCAGTGGTTTCACTTCCACGCAAATCTCTCCCCTGAGCTGCTCGGAATCGTCAGTTTCGCCGAAAACGGCGCATGGGCGACGGAAGAAGGCTGGGTTTCACACTGTTATGCAGAGAGGACGCCCGCGCCGGTCCGCGTATTTTCGGCCAGCGCGGACGGCGACTTTGAAATCACGACCTTGCTACTGCCACACGGCGCGAATGAAAGCGCTCGCGTCAAGCAGGTCGAGGTTACTGGCGGGCGCGG
>DASUPR010000090.1:0-8107 GCA_036281015.1 Pyrinomonadaceae bacterium | reverse complement strand
TCGCCTCACATCCGGCGGCGAAGCCGGAGCGAGAGACCCGCACGAGGCTCTCATTCAAGTCAGTCTAGAACTCGCGGATGCCGGAGACGTTGGTTCCGGAGGCTATGCCGTGGGTTAGGGCGGTGGAGTCGTATTGGACGTTGGAGTTGCCGCCGCCGTTTGTGTGAAACGTCGGCGCCTCGAAGTTTCCTGAATTGCGGCCGAACTTCGCGATCGTGATCCCGCCGAGAATTTCGCCGTTACCACCGCCGTTGCGAATCAACTCGCCCGTACCAAGCACGAGTATCGCGCCTTTGAAGTTTGTATCGCCGCGCATCGTCAGCGTGCCGGTGACGACGAGGAAACCCGATCCTTCCGTCAAGGTGCAATCACCATCAACGAATGTGAACATCGGACTATTCATCGAGTCGTTCACTGTCGTCGCCGAACCTGAACCGGGTTTGAAGTAACGCCCGAGAGTTTGCGCCTTTGCTTGCAGCGCATTCAGATAAGTACGCGCCTTGTTCGCGGTGTCGAGGAACGACGGCTGTTCGACGGCATTCGCGCCGCTCGCATTGTCCATCAACTGTCCAATCTCCGGATCGGCCACGGTGTCGTGCTTCTTGATACCGGCATCAGCGTCGTCCGCGTCACACGGGCTGACCGCGAATGACGGGCGCTGCGGCTCTTTGCCCGCGTAATCAACGCCGGAGTAATACTTCGCACCGCTGCTTCCAGTGTCGAGATTCAACGGCGAACAATCGTCAGCGCCGCGCAGCGTCACGCCCGCGGGCGCATCGAACTCGAGATACTCACGCGTGATCATCAACTCGAGGCGCTTCTCCGAACCCTGCGGTCCAAAGCCGTACGACTTAACAAGCAAGCGCTTCGGATCAGGCGACGTAACGCGCGTAGGGATCGACGTGCTGGTTGGCGAAGTTGAATAGCTCAGGTCGAGCACCTGCGTGCCGCTGGCAAAGTTGAGCGCGTAGGTCGTGCCGTCACCGCGCACGTAAGCTTTGTCGAAACTGACTTTGACCGTTGTCGCGTTCGTATCGACTTCGCCTTCAAAACTTCCTTCGATGAAGGCCGTTGCGGACCACGGAAGCGTTTGCGTGATCGTCAATTCAAAACCGGTCTTGGGAATCACAACGTCGTTGTCCGTACTCGTCACCGGTCTTTCGATCACAAAACTGCCGAGCGCCGAGTCGAGTGTTAAGGGAAACGCGTTGGGATCGGGCGAGAGAGTGGTGGAGCCTTGAGAGACGTAGCGAATCGTAACTTCGTTTGTGCCGCCGGCAGTGCCGAACGTTCTCTGATAAGAAGTCGCTGCGTCGCTGCCGTCGATAACACCCGACGTTTCAAACGCAACGATGTGACTGTTGGGATCCATGTTTTCAACCGTCACGCGATAACCGCCGGTAACTGTTCCGACAGTGATCGGCACCAGGCTGGCTTCGTCGAAACGATCGTTGTAGGGCAGCCAACCCGCAAGACGCAGCGCGCCGCTGTTGTCCGGTCCATTCGAAATACTCGGAATCACCGCGGTGCGGAAGCTCATGCGATCGGTCGACGTGACGAGCGGCTCCGAGTTGCCGCGCAAGACGTTGAGCGCGGACTGCATGCCCGACTCGGCAACGTAGAAAGCCTGCATTTCTGCAGTCGAACCAACGGCGTTGTTGGCCGACATCACGGTCGTCATGATCAGCGCGCCGCCGGCTCCGAGCAGGAGCACGGTGACGAGCAACATCGTTACCAGCGCCGCGCCACGCTCACCATGACTGTTGCGGCGGTTTCGGGAGTTTGTTTTCACGTCGAGTTTCATTGCTGGGCTGGGCTCCTTAGTAAACGATCGAATTGCGCAGAACTACGTCAGACGTGAGTTGTACTTGCGTGGGGGGCTGATAACCATCGGTTTGCGGTGTGCCAACTGCCGGCAGTGTCACGCCGACGGCGATAACGATGAACTTCGCGCTGCCGGGCGAGACTTCGCTTTCAGTATTGCCGTCTGCGTTTACGACGTTGGTGATATCGCAAGCGCCGTCAGCATTGATCGTCGTGCTGTACGTAACTTTCTTGTCGTAGTAACGAAAGATGAGTGAGTCGATGCGATTGGCAAGCACCGTGGTCTGGTTCGAGCTGTTTCTGTCGTAACGCACGATGTAACGCTGGGACAACCCGCTATCGACATACATCAGGAACTTGACGTCCTCATCAGTATCCGTCACGTCGCTGTCCTCGAAATAACCGTTCGCCGAATCGGGCATGCCGTTCAGGTTGGAGACAACGCGAAGCGATTGGCTGTCGCTGTCACCGGCGACGACGCCATTCGCGGAGATGGTCGGCAGTCCCGAAGGCAGCTTCAAACCGGAGTTGCTGATCTCGCGCGTCATGATGTTCATCGCGCGTTGCACGTCGGCGATCGCGTCAGACTTACGATCTTCACGCGAGCGTGACTTGAAAGCACTGGCCAGCAGCGAGCTGGACAGGCCCATGATCACCAGCGTGACGGTCATCGCGATGACCAACTCGAGCAATGAAAAACCTTTTTCGTTATTTGCGCTTCGCATTTGCATTTCCTCTGGGCGGGCGGGCTATTGAACGGCGAAACTTCCCTGGGCGATCGTTGAACGGAGTGCGACGAGCGTTACCGGTGTGCGCGTCCAATTACCGCGCGCGCCGCCTTGGGGCGTCACCGTGATCGTGATTCTCCTCAACTGCTTGACGGAATTGTTCGGGTTGACTTCGTCAGTGATGGCTTTGACGACGGTGTAATCACGATCGCTGCTGGTCACCGTAGTGGTGGTCGTTCCGGCGTTCAGGCTGATGCTGTCAAAACTCAGGCTGCGCAACTGTTCCATCTGTTGTTGGGCCACGGCCATCGCCAGCGCCCTTTCATTGCCGCCGACGTTGTTCTGCGTCGAGAAGACGAAGAGTGACGAGACTGCGAGGCCGGCGATCATCATCACCACCATCGAGATAGCGGTCTCGACCAACGTAAAGCCGCGTTCGTTTTTCCGGTTTTCAACTTTGCTTTTCATTTCGACTCCTTAGAGCAGAACAACGACTGGCACTGTTTTCGATCCGCAGCCGGCGCTGAACGTCACGGAATAAGTACCGAGCGACTTCTTCGACTTGAGCGTGAACGCAGTAGCGCT
Source organism: Pyrinomonadaceae bacterium (assembly GCA_036281015.1). GTDB lineage: Bacteria > Acidobacteriota > Blastocatellia > Pyrinomonadales > Pyrinomonadaceae > PSRF01. The sequence continues at coordinate 4,970 of DASUPR010000090.1, read as the reverse complement.
ACCGGCGCCGACTGATTGAGCTGAAGCGGGCGTCACCTGAAGGTCGGACGGTTTACTCGACGTTGCCGAAATCGCCACGGTCGTGTCGGACGTGTGACTGACTTTGACGGTGGTCGATACCTGCGTGCCCATGATTACGGTTGTCGGGTCCGTGTTGATGGTGCAGGGAACCACGGGCGTCGGCGTCGGCGTAGGAGCTGGAGTCGGCGTTGGAGTTGGATTCGGCTTTGGCGTCGAAGACGGCGTCGGAGTCGGAACCGGCAAGCCACCGTCGCCCAGGATCGGAGTCGGCACCGGAACCTCGTCAGTAGGATCGATCGATCCGATCGGAAGCGGCGTTGGGCTGGCATCGGCAACGGCCGGAGTCGCTGTCGGGACCGGCGTTGCGCCTGCAGCGAGATCGCCAATCTTGAGAGTGACGTTAGGAACTGAATCGTCAAACACTTTGCTGTCGATAGTGACGTCGCCTGAACCGGTAACGTCAATCGAGATCGAATCGTCGCTGTTCAGCAGGCGAATCGAAACCTGCGCGTTTGGCGTCGTAACACCACCAACCGTGCTCACGGTGCGTCCGCGCCAATCGAAGGAGATTGTCTCGACTGTTTCGAACGTGATGCCTGAAGGCAAAGTAATAGTGCGGGTGTCCATGTCGCCATCGCCGTCGATGTCCATCGTCACGTCGTAACTCGCCTTGTCGTCGTTGATGGCGATGGTGGCTCGCTCGCCCGCATCGTCGGCGTGATTACGAATCGAGAAGATGCGTGCGCGCTCGATGTGAGTTGCGTATTCGCGAGCGGCGCCTGAGAGACGAACCGAGGCGCGTGCTTTTGTGATTCCGATGAAGCCGAAGGCGGTGATGACGGTGAGGATCGTCGCCATCGCCAGGAGTTCGATGGTTGTAAAACCACCGTTGCGGCGCGGGAAAGAAGTTTTGTTGGGAGTCTGTCTGGGCATTGTTAGTGGTCCAAGTCAGTTTTCAAATGCAGGTCGAAGTGGTGACCCGAAGCGCCACATCAGCAAGGGTGGTGCCACAAGAGTTTTCGCGTAAACGTTCTATGGATGGTCCAACCGGAGATCAATCCACTTGACAGAAGATCAATCAGCTTGGCTGGGGAGAGGTCAGATTGAAATCACGGATTCACGCAAAATACTGAGGTTTTTGCGGGCATATTTTTTGCTGCAAAAAGCCCGGCTAGATCGTGAGGATTAGCTTATGAAGAAATCAGATTTGTCCGACGCCGCCAGCAACCTGCTGATCGTAGGCTCGGTCTCCCTGGCATGCACGCCTTTCCTTTTGGGAGATCGGTTGGTCCTTGTTGTGGGCGGTCTTCTGAAAGAAAGCGGAGTGCTGGTCGATCAGTTCGCTAACTATGTCACCTGGTTGTTCTCGTAGACTCTTTCCCCACTCTCCCCAACTATTGAGGACACGCGGCGCCGTACCTGGCCCACTCAGCAAACTTAGCGGCAAATTCAGCATGGCTCATCGGCGGTAACGTCCGCCCTTCGCCGGGGTTCCATCCCCACAACACGAGTTTATCTTCCGTGACGTGCTGAACGATCTGCGCGACAGACTTCCCGTTGTTCTGTTTGGGATCCTTTAGCTGCTGGCAGATCTGGCCCGCGGTTTTTCCTTCCCAGATCATCGGCATGTTCGCCGGCGGCAGGTGCCAGTGAGGCGCGCCCGGCGGCATGTTCAGACCGGCGACGTTCTGTTCCTGGTGACACGCGCTGCACTTCTGTCCGAACTTGCCGTTGCCGTCGGCGCCGCGTCTGACGTTCTGCGCGTGCGGATGGCTGTCGTCGCCCTGGCGCGGAAAGTCGCCGGTCGCGTGACAGTTCAGGCAGCGCGGATGTTTCAAGACGGGAACGACGGAGAGAAACGCGGCGCGCGCGCGAGCGTCGTCGCGTTGGCCCACCGTGTTCGCCCCTGCGATTGTTAACAAGAAGCCACAAATAACACTGACCACACAGATTCTGATCATACTGTCACCCTGCCAATCGGCAATCGTCGAACACGTTTTCCGGTCGCCGCGAAGATCGCGTTTGCGACAGCGGGCGCGACTGGCGGCACGCCCGGTTCGCCCACGCCTGTCGGCGATTCAGTGCTCGGTACGATGTGTACTTCAATCTCCGGCGATTCTTCCATGCGCAACATCTGATAGTCGTGAAAGTTTCGCTGCTGCACGCGGCCGCCTTCGAACGTGATCGCGTCCTTGAGCGCGGCGCTCAAACCGAACACGATCGCGCCTTCCATCTGCGCCTTCACCGAATCGGGATTGATGACTCGTCCGCAATCGACCGCACACACGACCCGATGCACACGCACGTCGCCCGCTTTGGAAACGGAAACCTCCGCGACCTGGGCCACATAACTCTCAAACGAGAAGTGCGTCGCGATTCCGCGGCCGCGTCCGGCAGGAGGCCGTGAGCCCCAGTTTGCTTTCTGCGCCACCAACTCGAGCACGCCTTTCATACGCGGTTGATTCGCCAGCAGCGTGCGGCGCAGTTCGTAAGGATCCTTGCCGCCCGCGTGTGCGAGCTCGTCGAAGAACGCCTCGACCGCGAAACCGTTATGCGAGTGGCCCACCGAACGCCACCACAGCACTGGCACACCGATCTTGGGCGTGTGCAGATCGACCTGAACGTTTGGGATGCCGTAAAGAAGATCCGCTGCGCCTTCGACAGACGTGCCGTCGATTCCGTCTTTAACGAGGAACTGCTCGAACGGCGTTCCCGCGAGTATCGACTGACCGACTATCGTATGTGTCCAGGCGACTGGATTTCCTTTGTCGTCGACACCGCCAACCATGCGGTCGTACCACATCGGCCGGTAGTAACCGCCGTGCATGTCGTCTTCGCGCGTCCACACAACTTTCACCGGCACCTTCGCGGCTTTAGCGATGTGAACTGCCTCGGCAACGAAATCGTTTGCGGGATTCGCGCGGCGTCCAAAGCCGCCGCCGAGAAGCGTCGTATGAATTTTGACTTGGGTTGATTTCAATCCGGCGATGGCAGCAGCGGCCGCGGCGTCGCCCGTTTGGAATTGAGTGCCGGTCCAGATCTCGCACGAGTCCGCGCGTAGATCGACCACGCAGTTGAGTGGTTCCATCGTCGCGTGGGCCAGGTACGGCACTTCAAATTCCGCGGTGATGGTTTTTGCTGCTCCGGCGAGAAACTTTGCCGGGTCGCCAACCTTCTTCGCGACGAGTCCGGGTGTTTGCGCGAGTTTGGAAAACTCTGCGCGCATCGCCGTCGACGAGAGATTCGCGTTTGCGCCGTGGTCCCACTTGATCTCGAGTTTGTCGCGGCCGAGTTTTGCCGGCCAGAAACCGTTTGCGATCACGGCGACACCGGAAGGCACTTGGACCACATCTTTAACGCCAGGCACGCGACGCGCTTGGTCCGCGTTGAAGCTGACGACCTTGCCGCCAAACACGGGCGCGCGCGCAACGACTGCCGTGAACATGCCGGGCACCTTCACGTCGATGCCGAACTGTGCTGAACCATCGACCTTCGCGGGCGTGTCGAGACGGCGCGTTGATTTACCGATCAGTTTGAAGTCTTTTGGATCTTTGAGTGGAACGTCTTTTGGCGGTTCGATCGTGGCTGCTGCTTCGGCGAGCGAGCCAAAGGACGCGCGCCGGTTGCTTGCGACGTGAACCACAAATCCTTTTTCTGCTTTCAGACTTTGTGCGTCTACATTCCACTGTCGGGCAGCAGCAGCTATTAGCATGATGCGTGCGGCTGCGCCCGCTTTGCGAAAGCGTTCCCACTCGGACGGCGTGCTCGTGCTGCCGCCTGTCATTTGAATACCAAACACCGGATGGTTGTAAGCGGGATCGACCGGCGCGGCTTCAAATCGCACCTTGGACCAATCAGCTTCGAGCTCTTCGGCAACGAGCATCGGCAGCGACGTGTAAACACCCTGGCCCATCTCCGACTTGTTCACGATGACGGTGATGATGTCGTCAGTGCCGACGCGAACAAAAGCATTCGGCGCAAAAGGCGCCGCTAAGCCCGACGCTTCTTCGGCCCGTGCCAACGCAGGCAGGTGCATCCCAATTAACAAACCACCACCTGCGGCGGCGCCGATCTTCAAAAAATCCCGGCGCCTCATTCCGCACTCCTTCCGTTCGCCTTGAGCTCCGCGGCACGATGAATCGCGCGGCGAATTCGCGGATACGTTCCGCAACGACAGATGTTGCCCGACATCGCTTCATCGATGTCCGTGTCTGTCGGCTTCGCTTTCTCGGCCAGCAACACAGCGGCGCTCATGATCTGTCCCGACTGGCAGTAGCCGCACTGCGGCACGTCGATCTCGATCCACGCCTTCTGTAATGGATGACTCAGGTCCGATGAGAGGCCTTCAATGGTGGTGATCTCTTTGCCGGCTGCATCGGAGACGCGCTTGACGCACGAGCGGATCGCTTCACCGTTCAGGTGGACCGTGCACGCGCCGCACTGGGCCATGCCGCAGCCGTATTTTGTTCCGGTGAGTCCGAGAGCGTCGCGCAGGACCCAAAGCAGAGGTGTCCCGGGATCGACATCAGCAGTTACCTGCTTGCCGTTAACTTTTAGATTGATCATGACCACAGATTACACAGATTTACGACTTTGTTACAACGTTTCCTTCCGAGTCGTAGATCGTCACTTCGCCAAACGGCGTCACCTGATCTTTCACCTTGTCCCAGTCGCCGACGATCACGATTGCGGCGCGGTAAGTGTCGAAGTATTTCGCGGCGGCTTTTTGGATGTCCGCGGCGGTTAAGGCTTCAATCTTCGGACGGAAGTCGTTGATGAAATTCTTGTCGAGATCGAACGTGTAGACCGTGTTGATGCGACCGGCGAGACCAAACTGGCTGGCCAGCTCGACTGAGAAGTTTCCGGTGCTGTATTCTTTCGCCGCACTCAGTTCCTCATCCGTCACCGGCAGCACGCGCATGCGATCCAGCTCGTAGAAGATCTCGAGC
>DASUPR010000089.1:0-15768 GCA_036281015.1 Pyrinomonadaceae bacterium | reverse complement strand
TCGCCGATCTGCCGCATGGCGTCGTAAAAAATGCCTTCCGCCACACTCTTCTTGCCTTCCCACATCACACCGCTGATGAACTTGGTAACCAGCGGGCTGTTGTAAACCGGATCCGGAAGGACTTCGCGTCGTTCAGCTACTCGTCGTCTTGGCATAAATGTCTCTCGTTAAACCTGCTTACTTGCCGGCACCCGCTTTGGGCCGTTTCGCTCCGTACTTCGAGCGTCCCTGCTTGCGATCGGCCACACCGACCGAATCGAGCGTGCCGCGAATGACGTGGTAACGCACACCCGGCAAATCCTTCACGCGGCCGCCTCTAATAAGGACAATCGAGTGCTCCTGGAGGTTGTGACCGACGCCGGGGATGTAGGTCGTCACCTCGATACCGTTGGTCAGGCGGACGCGCGCCACTTTGCGCAGCGCCGACTTGGGTTTCTTCGGCGTCTGGGTGTAAACGCGAGTACAAACTCCACGCTTCTGAGGCGAACTCTGGAGCGCGGGGCTGGCTGTTTTGTACTTGACCTGCTGGCGGCCTTTACGAACAAGCTGATTAATGGTCGGCACTGTTTCCCTCTTAATGCGTGCGCGTCAGACGCGCAAAAAGGCCCCTTGCCTGCCTCTTTCCGGAACCAGTCCGGCAGTCAGCGCAGGCGGCTGCCCTGTTTAGAAATTAGTTATAGGGATGTTCTGACTTCGCTATTAAACGCGGTGGGCGTGGATCGTGGCTTCCCTTAAGCCGAAACTTTTCTGTGGCGTCGCTTCTTTAGGCGAGAAGTATAAACCTCCACGCGAGTACACGCTGGAACGACCGGCTCCCACTTCAAAACTGCCAGCCGACGCGTACTGTTTACGCCACAATACCTGTCAAACGACCGTTCTCGCTTGGTCGGGCAACGCCTCCACACCTACAGAACCAACTGGACGCTGCCTTACGGGTTTCAGACTGAATGTCCGAAACGGCAGACTATACGGGTGCGGGCCAATTGTGTCAAGCGCCCGTCCCCATTTAACTTAGCCCGCCGCCCACTTGAACAAATACCAGGCGCCGAAGCCCATGCCCGCCAGCACGAGCACCACCAACAACGCCACGAGCGTCATGATGAGCTTGAACTTGCGATAGCGGTTCTTGTCGGGCGGCGCGAGCGAACCCTGGGGAAAATACGGCGGTGGTGTGTAAGTAGCCATAATTAAACTCACTAAACTCCTAAGGCTCGGGCGCAGAGCTAAAATCCCGGACTTGGCGAGCCCGCCGCCTTCTTCAATTCCTCTTCCTTCTTTTTCTTCAACAAGTCTTCCTGATGCTTCCGGCCGGCGCGAACGCGTTTGATGCCCGCTTTCGCCTCATCCAGACCGTCCTGCGCCCGGTAGTTGTCCGGATCGAGCTCCAGCGACTTCGAAAACGCCGCCGCGGCCGCGTCGTACTGCGCCAACTTCGTGTGCGCGACGCCGAGATCGTAGTAAATATCCGGGTCGTCCTCTTTCAACTTTGTCGCCTGGCGATACTCGCGAATGGCGTCGCTGTACTGCCCCAAACCCGCGTAGGTCTGTCCCAGGTCGTAGTGCGCTTCCGAGTCGTCCGGATGGTCGTCGAGGTATTTCCTGTAGGCCTCGACCGCCTTTTTATACTCGGCTTCGGACTCATCACGCTTGGCGAGCGCTTCGTAAGCCAGGCCAAGCCGGAAGTGCGCCTCAGCCAAATCGGGATCGAGTTTCAGAGCCTCCTGAAACGCCTTGACCGCTTCTTCGTCCTGATCGTCGCGGTACAACTGCTTTCCCTTTTCCAACAGTTCGCGGGCGCGGTTGCGATCACCCGCCAAACCGTTGGACACCGCCGCCGGTCCGGCACTATTATTCGTAGCCTGCTGCCCGCTTCGATTACAACCGTAGGCCAACATCATTAGACACAGGGCGCAGATTATGAGAGTCAGTCTCATTGCTCAGAACTCAGCCACGCATTTTGAAAAAGCTCGTCGGTTGGGAGAAGAAGCAAGCTTATCTAACGCAAATATCGATAGCGAGTCAAACACCGGAAGCCCCAGTTGATTGACAGTTTCTTCCTATCGAATCGTTTTTCCGCAAGGAGTGCACATGTTCAGGAAGCTGCCCCCGCTTTTAACTATTGTTTTGTTCGTTCTGCTCGGAACGCTATCAGCCGGCGCTCAAAAGAAGCCCACAGCATCAGTTGCGAGCGCGCCGCTCAAGCTCAATTTATCGTCCAATACAGCCATCGTCAGCGCCTGCAGCGATGCAGCAGGATCGCAGGTCCAACTAACCGCAGCCGCGGTTTCGCCAGACGGTAATCCGATCAAGTACAAGTGGACAACCAGCGGCGGAACGATTTCCGGCGAAGGTCCACAAGTGATCTGGAACCTCGCGGGTCTGAAACCCGGCTATCACAAAGCGTCGCTCGATATCGTCAGCGCCGTGAGCGAAGGCGAGTGTCAGGCGTTTTCATCCGTGACTGTGCTCGTCACCCCTTGCGCGCCGGTGCGCCCCGTGTGCCCGGCAGTCGAGGTCACTGGCCCGACGGCGCTCGGCATCGATCAACCCATCACTTTCACGTCGCACTACAACGGCGGCACACCCGGCATCACTCCCGTGTACAACTGGACCGTCTCCGCCGGAACCATCCTCGAAGGCCAGGGCACCGACCGGATCAAAGTCGACACGACCGGTCTTGCAGGTCAAACGATTCGCGCTTCGCTGTCACTGGGCGGCTACAACCTCGAGTGCGCGGCCGACTACTCCGTGACCATGCCGGCTCCGAAGCTCGTCAGCCGCCGGTTCGATGAGTTCCCGGACATCGCCCGCAACGACGAGAAAGCCCGGCTCGACAACTTCGCGATCGAGTTGCAGAACGATCCGTCGGCCACTGCCTACGTCATCGTCTATCCCGGCAAGACCGCCAAACGCGGCGAAGTGCAGGAACATTCCGGCCGCGTCGTCGAATATCTCGTCAATTCACGCGGTCTGGACCAGCGCCGCATCGTGACGCTCGTCGGCCCGAAACGGGATCAACTCCACGTCGAGCTCTGGCTCACGCCGCAAGGCGCGACGCCCCCGAATCCGCAATAGCACCCTTAATCAGACTGCTTTCCCCGTAAAACTGGACGCCGCGGCCCCAAGCCGCGGCGCTTTTTTGTACAGGGATTGCTTTAGCCTGAGATATCTGAGACCTTTCAGCCCGTTTGTGCGCGTTTACAAGACGGAGACTTGAGGTCTTGTACCAGAAAATTACAGTGGGAGATGAGAGATCATGGTCCGGACTAAATCCGCTTATTGGCTGAGTTTCTTATTGTTGCTGCTGGCATTGCCCGTGTCGGTAGCCGCCCAGGACAAAGACAAAGACAAGAAGGAAAAGAAGGTATACACGGGAACGCCCGTCATGTGGCGCGCGCCCGAGGATATCGCGCAACGCAACCTGCTCCTGGGCGCCGGCGGCGATGAGATGAAGCCCGACATCAGCCGCATAACGTACATCGAGGACAAGACCGGCGGCTACTCGAAGAAGTATCGCGTCCAGGACGCCAAAGGTAACGAGTGGGTCGCGAAGATCGGCAAGGAAGCACAGTCGGACACGGCCGCGAACCGCTTGTTGTGGGCGCTCGGCTACGAAACAGAGATCGCCTACCTCATCCCGAAACTGAGGATCGAGGGCAAAGGCGACTTTGAAAACGTTCGCCTCGAAGCGCGGCCCAAGAGCATTAAGCGAACCGGGAACTGGATGTGGGAAAACAACCCGTTCATGGGCAAGCCCGAATTCAAAGCCCTCAAGATCCTCATGGTCATGATCAACAACTGGGATATGAAGGACGACAACAACGAAATTCTCGCAATGCGTGGCGATACCACCGGGGAGGGAGAATTACGTTACATCATCAGCGATCTCGGCGGCTCATTCGGTAAGACGGGCGGCTTCTTCTCGCGCACCCGCAACGAGCCCGAGGATTACCAGAAGTCAGAGTTCATCAAGAAAGTAAACGGCGACGTGATCGACTTCAATTACGGCGGAAAGAACCAGAAGCTGTTTGAGAATCTCACGGTTGCCGACGCGCAGTGGCTGGCAACCTGGTTGAAGCGTTTGAGTGACGATCAGATTAAGGACGCGTTTCGCGCGGCGAACTACACGCCTGAGGAAGTCAATACTTTAGCGGCTGCGTTCCGCGCACGTGCTAATGCGTTGGCGAACCCGGCAAGCGCAGTAGCAGCGCAAAGCAACTGACAAAAGCAAAACCACAGACTACACAGAGAAGCACAAATCTGTGTAGTCTGTGGCTGAAACTACCGCACTACATCAATCGCGATAAGCTGCTGGCCCGAAATCACAAACTCCGCGGGCGGCAACTCCATCTCAAACACAGGTGACAAAACAGTCGGCGTATAACCGCCGGAGGTTCGATCGCTATTCAACGTCGCGACAACTGACGGCGGCAAGTTCGGCAGTTCGCTGGTGCCAATCACCGCACCGTTCGTGATGCGAAACAGCTTCACGTACAAGCGATCGCTCTTCTTCACCGTGTTGATTGCGCGAACGAGCTGAGTCAGATCCTGCGGCACAAAAGCCTTCGCCGCCGAACCTTCCTGCAACGCATTACCGTCGCCGACAAACACCAGCAACTGTCCCAACGCGGCGTCGTTTGGAATTTCCAACGGGATTCGTTGCACAAACTGCTTGCCCGACTCGGTTCTCACAAACGCCTGCACTTCGACTTTCTCACCGCGCCGCACTTCCGTGCGATCCAAAGTGATCCGTTCGAGCGTGCCGGCGTACTTGGTTTCCGACGAAGAAATGTCGAGCGTGATACCGTCGAGTTGAACGTCGTCGAACCCGCTCGTCAACAACGCGCTGACCGGCGCGGCAATCGATCCTGCGGCCATAATCGGCGAATTGTTGGCGGAAAAGCGTCGATCGACCTTGATCGGGTCCTGTCCCTTGAGCCGGATTTCGCCCTGCACGCTGATCGTCGAATCGCCCAGCGCGCGTTCGCTCGACGTGATCGTGTTGAAGAGCGTGATGTTCAGCAGTAGCGGCGTTAAGAATGAATCAGTCGCCACTTCGTACGAGTACGTCTCGGTACGATCGCGGCTCGTGTGCAAGTTAACCTTGACCGGAATCATCTTCGGCGCCTGACCGAGCAGACCAAAGATTCCCGACGCGCGATCCTGCGAGATCGAACCGACCATGCGACCGGGCACGGCGAGTTTGAACGAGTTGTTTGCGTTGGGAATTACTGTCACTACCGACGACTCAGTCATCGGCATGTCGGAAGCGCCGAGGCTCAAAAACGGATGGCCGAAAGCATAAATGCGATTGCCGTCGCGCATCGTCACGGTCCCGGCAGCCGCGAGTGAATAATCGCCACGCACGAGTTGCACGCTGATCGAACTGCCCGGCGGGAACGTTTTCTCAGTCACTTCCGCGAGCGGCGTGATCGCGGCCGAACCACCGGCGCCCGAAACCGGCAACAGTCCATTCGCCAGCAACTGCGGCGCGAACATCGACAACGATTCCTGAGTGATACCACCGAAGACGAGCGGCGTCGCGATCGGCATCATCTGTTGGCCTAAATAAGGCAGCAACGGCGAACCAGCCGCCACAGCAGCGATCAACGGTGCGCCGGTAATCGCGGGTTTCGGCAGATCCGGCTTCCAGTCGACCGAAGCGAGTTGCGCAAACGATACCGCACGCGGCTCTTTCGGTTTCTGGTTCTCTTCCGATCCCTTATTGAAGAGATCGATCATCTGCTTGATCGGCGTGATGCCCGCGATGGGTTCTTTCGAAAACGGAAAACTGAAAGCGATCGCGCCGACGATCTTCCCGTCGATGTAGACAGGTGAACCAGACATGCCCGCAAAGACGCCGGTTCGCTCAACGTTTGAACCACTCAACCGGCCGATGATGGCCGATTGACGCGGACCGGGGAACCCCGGCAGAACGCCGAGAATCTCGACGCCGAATTCCTGTGTGTCACTGCCGCTAAAGACTGTCCGCGCGACTCCCTTCATGCCCGGGCGAACGTCTTCCAGAGCAAACAGCTCCGGTGCGTTCGATTTGGGCAAGGGGTTGGCCGCGGCGGCCGGCTTCTGGGCCACAGCAAAATTCGCCAATGCCAGGATAAGTATTGCGCTGGAAATAAGGGCAGATCTATTCATCGTGTCGAACTATAAACTTCGGGTTAGAAGCGGGTCAAGATAAGATGGATGGCAGGTTGCAGATAAAAATTTCACAGCTTCAAGCCTTTATCCTCGCCGGTGGCCAATCGCGCAGAATGGGTCGTGACAAGTCTCAGCTTCTGCTTGAAAACCAGACGTTCACTGACCGAATTGCCGAAACGCTGCTCGAGATTGCCGAATCGGTCACGCTTGTTGGCTCTCGTCAAACAAACTCGCGCTATGCGGTGGCGCCTGACGTCTATCCGGAATGGGGAGCGCTCGGCGGAGTGCACGCTGCGCTTGCTGCGTGCCGCACTGAATGGGCCATCGTAGTCGCCTGCGACCTCCCGTTTGTCACCGCCGAGCTCTTCAAGTACCTCGCTTCGTTGCGCAACGGCCACGATGCCGTGATACCTTTGCAACCCGACGGTAGACCGCAACCGTTGTCCTCCCTTTACCGTATTGAGCCGTGTCTGCAACGGGCCACCGAACTGATCGAAGCGGGCAAGCGCCGGCCACTCGATCTATTAGAACTCGTCAACACCCGTTGGGTTCCATTTAATGAACTGAGGAATCTCGATCAGGCGGAAAAGTTTTTTGTTAACATCAACACGCCTGACGACTATGATGCAGTGAGCCCCGTGCGAGAGCGACGCTGATGCCACCCCGAAGAAGATTTGGTAAAAGGCTCCTCAAGTCTTTCCTGCCAATAGTGCTGGTTATTGGGCTGGCAGTTGTCGGATTTTTCTCTTACGTCGTCTATTGCATCTCGCGCCCGGCAAAACGGCCTTACGTAGTCACGCCGCAGTCTTTCTCACAAATCAGCGGACGCGCAATCAAAGTCACTGACGAAACCTGGACCACGCAGGACGGGCGACAGAGCCGCGGCTGGTTGCTGAAAGGCGCTGAAGGTGCGCCGGCTGTGGTGCTGCTGCATCGCTACGGCGGCGATCGATCGTGGCTCTTTAACCTCGGCGTCAAAATCAACGAGACCACAAACTTCACGATCCTCTGGCCCGACTTGCGCGGCCATGGCGAAACGCCGCTCGTGAAATGGACTTCACTCGGCGCGCATGAAAGCAACGATCTTCTCGCCGCGCTCGAGTTTCTGCGCACGCTGCAATCAGAGAATAAAAAGAAGCTCGTGGGTGACATGTTTGGTGTTTACGGCGTAGAGCTGGGTGCGTATAGCGCGTTGAAAGCGGCGAGTCGTGAACCACAGATCAAGGTGCTGGTGCTCGACTCCGTTACGAGCTCACCGGATGCTTTGTTGAAGACTGCGGTCTCAAACTGTATCGGGGTTGATAATGGTTTCGTGCACTACATGTCGCGCACCGCTATGAAGACTTACCTGCTGGGAGGGTTCGACAGCACGCCCGCTTGCGACATTGCGCGTTCGATCAGCCAGGTGCGCGTGATGCTTCTTTCGGGCGCCGATGCGGGGCACTTAAAAAACGAGACCGCCTCGCTGCAAAGTTGTTTCCCGGTTCCGACATATGTGGAGACGCGCACCGATCTGCCGTTGAGTGGTTTTAGTTTGCCTTCGGCGACCGGCGAACAGGGCGAAGCCTACGATCGCATCGTCATCGAATACTTCGATCGCAACCTCCGTTAATCAATCATGGTTTCCAACCTAGAACGGCAAGCCGTCCGTTGTCGCCGATCACTTCGATATTAGCCGCGTTCTTGAAGTTGCTGGCGTACTCGAGTGGGATGAAGACTACGATTCGTTCACCCAGGCCGCGTGCTTGTTCCAACGAGATTTCGTCAAACGTGATCGGTTCTCCGTCTGCGTTGTAAACGACGCGACCGTGCGCGTAGAAGTGTGCGGAGCGATCGTCGCTTCGTTGAGCAATCACAGGCGCGTTCGCATAACCGCGCGCGTCGGCGAGTTGTAAAAGGTCTCTGACGGATTCACGTTGGCCCACGGTCGGCGCCGCGCAGATCGAGACGATCATCACGAGCACGAAGGTCGCGCCGCAGATCAACACGGGCGAGATCAACGGCTCGCCTTGTTTCGCGAACGACGCAACAGCTGCGGCGAGTAGCGGCATGGCGATCATCGTGGCGCAAGTGAGCGTAATTTCGCGCGACTGGAGCGCGTAAACAAAGCCACCTGTCGCCAGTGCGAGACAGATCACGCCCGTCGCACGCAGCGGCCATTTCGCCGTCGAGTGAATGAAACGATCCGCGATGAGGAAAGCGGCCGAAGGTAGTGCCGGCAGGATGTAACCCGGGAGTTTCGAGCCCGAGAACGAGAAAAACACGATCGGCATCGCCAGCCACGCGAGCGCAAACACACGCACGATACTCAAGCCGTCGTCGCCGCGCCATACCCAACGGCGCACCTTAGCTAATGACTCGACAAGAAACGCGGTCCACGGCAACGCCAGCATCAAGATGATCGCGGGGTAAAAATAGATCGGCTGCGGGTGGTGATACTTGTTCGAAACGTAACGCGCGAAGTGATGCTGGATGAAGAATTCGTCGACGAACAACCATCCGTGCCGCGCGATGACTGGACCATACCAGAGTGCCGAAACGGCCAAGGCAAGCGGAACTCCCCAGACTAAACTGAACCAGTTCTCTCGTCTGGGCCACTGCCGCCGTAAAATGTAATAAACACCAACCACTCCAAAGGGAATCACGATTCCCACGAGGCCTTTAGCGAGCAGCGACATACCTATAAAAGCGTAAAAGCCAATCAACGGCGCAGTTTTTTTTCGCAGCTCAGAAAGCACGAAAAACGCGAGCGCCCACGTAGTCGTCATCGTCACCACGATGTCGAAACTCGCCGCACGCGCAAACACGATCAACCCCAGCGAACTCGCCGCCACCAGCACCGACCAAAAACTAAAATCTCGCGCCTGCTCCGAACTGCGCTCCACCGCGCGACCGACACGCCACACCGCCGCAATCGTCAACAAACCACAAACTGCCGGTCCAAGCCGCGCGCTCCACTCACTCACACCGAAGATCTTGAACGAGGCCATGATCATCCAGTAAAGCAGCGCCGGTTTTTCAAACCACGTGTGACCGCCCAGCATCGGCGTCACCGGATCGCCGCGCAATAACATTTCGCGCGCGACTTGCGCGTAACGCGGCTCGTCCGGACCAAGCAGCGGCAAACTTCCGAGACCGTAAAAGTAAAAGGCGACGATGGCGATGAACAGGAAAATGTAGAGTCGCTTGGCAAGCGCAGAAGGATGCAAGTATATTCGGCTCCGATTCGGAATAATCCGGTTAAATTACCTAAACCATGTCATTACGTACAGCAGTCATCGGCGTCGGCAGTCTTGGCCGCCAGCACGCACGCATTCACGGCGCACTCGCCGGCGAAGGACGATCGCAGTTTGTCGCCGTCTGCGATCTCAACGAAGAAACCGCGCGCAACATCAGCGAAGAGAGAACGACGGAGTGGACCACTGACTGGCGCGAGCTGATCGGGCGCGTTGACGCGGTGAGTCTCGCGGTGCCCACGGAAGCGCATTGCGAAATCGCGTGCGGCCTGCTCGAAAACGGCATTCACGTGCTCGTCGAAAAACCGATCTCGCGCACACTTGAAGAAGCCGATCAAATGATCCGCGCGGCTGAAAAAGGAAACGCGTTGCTTCAGGTGGGCCACCTCGAACGATTTAATCCGGCGATGGTCGCGTTGCGGCCGCACGTCAAGAAGCCGGTTTACTTCGAGATTCATCGCGTCGGACAGTTCACGGCGCGCTCGCTCGATATCGACGTCGTGCTCGATTTGATGATTCACGATCTGGACATCGTGCAGTGGCTCGTTGGGGAAGAGGTTGAAGTAACAAGCATTCACGCGGTGGGGATTGCGATTCTGACGAATAAGGTCGATGCGGCGAATGCGCGGCTCGAGTTTTCGTCCGGCGCGGTCGCGAATATCACCGCTTCGCGTGTCGGCACGGAAAAGATTCGCAAGATGCGTTTCTTTCAGCCGCACGATTACGTCGCGATCGACTACACGACCAAGCGTGCGTCGGTGAGCAGTTTGTCGCCGCCGAGCGCGAGCGGATCGTGGCCGGGCGTACACATCAAACACCTGGACGTTATCGATGTAGAGCCGTTACGCGCGGAGATCGTCTCGTTTCTCGACTCGGCCGAAAACGGTCTGCCGCCGGCGGTATCAGGCTCCGACGGCCGAAACGCCCTAAGCCTCGCGCTGCGCACTCTGGAAAGAATTCGCGAACACGCTGAGCACCCCGGCGTGAGTGAGCTCAGCGCAAACGTAAGGTAAACCATCCACAGATTACACAGATTCGTACTCTCTGTGTAATCTGTGGATGGATTTGCTTCAAAACAATGGTCACGCGCAATGAAAAACTTTCGGCTTTCCTCACCGAACACATCAACTCCGGCGAGTTTCCCTCTGCCGTCTATTTGATCGGCGAGGGCGACCGAATCATTTTCGCGGACGCGTTGGGCCACTCGGTGGTCCAGCCTTATCGCATCGCCAACAAACTCGACACGATTTACGATCTCGCCTCACTCACGAAGCCACTTGTCACCGGCATGCTCTGCGCGCGCCGCATCGAGCTTGGCGAACTGACACTCGACAGCTCCGTTTCACACTACCTCCCCGAATTCGACCGCACCGACAAACAGATGATCACCGTGCGCGAGTTGTTGACGCACACATCCGGCCTGCCGGCGTGGCGCCCGCTTTACATCCTCGCCGAAGACGAACGCGAACGCGCCGCAGGCGCAATTGCGAGTCTCGATCTCGAGTACAAACCCGGCACACGCGTTCTCTACAGCGATCTCGGATTCATCGCGCTCGGCATCCTGCTCGAACGCATGACCCGTCACCAGCTCACGGACCTGGCCCAACGCGAGATCTTCTCGCCGTTGAGTCTCAACCAGACTTTCTTCAATCCCGAGATCGCTCTGCAAACCGGCATCGCGGCCTGCGAAACCGGACACGTCTACGAGCAGAACATGTGCGCGGAAGGCGGCAGCGGCGAGTATCAAAATTCGCGTCAACGATTGATCTGGGGCGAGGTTCACGACGGCAACGCATACTTCCTCGGCGGCGCCGCCGGTCATGCAGGTCTGTTCTCAAACGCGGGCGAGGTGTTACAGTTGGCCCAACAATTCATCGCAGGCTTCAGCCATCTGCTCACCGCCGAAACGTGCAAACTCTTTCGCCAAAACATGACCGAAGGACTGGAAGAAGCGCGTTCGCTCGCGTGGCAACTCGCAGCGACGAAAGACTCAACCGCGGGAACAGATCTGCCGCCCGACAGCTTCGGACACAACGGCTTCACCGGAACCTCAGTCTGGGTCGACCCCGAACACGCACGCGTTTTCATCCTGCTCACCAACCGCACGCACGCACGCGAGCTCCCTTTCGCGAACATCAACGCGGTGCGACGCGAGTTTCACAGCATCGCTACAGCCGAAATCGCAGCGTCGTCCCAATGACATTCAGATCGCCGGGCAGACTCACGCCGTCGTTCTGTCGCATGTAATACAACTCCTGCGTGAAGTGCTTGTTGAAGACCTTCGTGCCGCCAATCAAAAACCGGTTGCGCACCCAACGCTCCACAAACCAGTCGTAAAAAACCTCGTCCGCGACATACAGCGATAGCTGCCAGTCCTTGTTGCCAACCGGATGGTCCACCTGGAAACGGTTGCGGTAGCGGTTCGCTTTCAAACCGGAGTTTCGTATCCGCCGTTCGAACTGATTGCGATCGCTGATGCGAAAGTTGCCGATGTTGAAACGCAACGTTACCGGCAGTACGAGACGATTTTCCCAGATTCGCCGGCCCGCAAACGGTTGCATGCCGATGTGCAAATAATGCGGCGCTACTGTCAGGTGATCGCCGTAACGAAAAGTGAAGCCCGCGCCGATGCGTTCGTCGACCGGATGACTGAAGTCACGTCCGACGCGAAGCCCGCCGACAATATTGAAGTCGAAGTTTTTGGTTACGGGCACGCCTACCACAACTTCGGTCCAGAATTGATTGTCTGTTCGATCCGTTTGGGCAAAAACCGTAGCGGCAAAGAGACACACGAGGAACAAGGAAACAGCGGGTTTTATGATCACTGAGGCTCCAGGACTGTGAAGGAAGTAATTGCCACCACTACTCGATCGCCTGCCTGCAACCTGCTCGCACTCGCCTCCGGTTTCGGCCGCGTGGCGATGATGGCTTTCGTGGTCTGTCGTTCAGGCGTTTCAGTCGTCAGAAAATACGGGCTTTCATCACTGCGGCATTCTTCACCGCCCAGGTCCAAACGCAAACGAATCCGTTCGTAAGCGCCGACAAAAATTACCTCTTCGACCAATGCGTTTGAAATCTTCGTCAACCCCGGACGACGCTGATCGCTATGGGTCAACACCACGTCTTCCGGACGGAAAACGATCTTCACACAATCGCCGTTGCGAAACTTCGCCGGGTCGACTGTCGCGGCAATCTTAGCAGGGCCGACTTCGAGAAAACCTTGTCTCACCGTGGCTTCGAGAATATTTGCCGCGCCGAGAAAAGTCGCGACGTATTCCGTCGCCGGACGGTTGTAGATCTCAAACGGCGTTCCGATCTGTTCGATGTGTCCCTCATTCAACACCGCGACGCGGTCGCCGAGCTCGAGTGCTTCTTCCTGATCGTGCGTGATAAAGATCGACGGCACTTTGACCTTCTTTAACAAACCGCGAATCTCGCGCCGCAGATGCGAACGCGTCTGCGTGTCGAGCGCACCAAACGGTTCGTCAAACAGCAACACTTCCGGTTTGTAAGCAAGCGTTCGCGCGATCGCGACGCGTTGCTGCTGCCCGCCCGAAAGCTGCGACGGATACTTCTTGCGATGTTCTTCGAGCTGGACCAGCGCGAGCAGTTCGTTGACCGTCTCGCGAATCTCTTTGCGACGCCGCTTGCGAATCCTCAAGCCGTAACCGATGTTTTTCTCGACCGTCATCTTCGGAAACAGCGCGTAGTTTTGAAAGATGACGCCGACGCCGCGCTCGCGTGCCGGCAGATCGGTTACGTCCTTGCCGTGCAGGATCACTCTTCCTTTCAACGGCATCTCCAAACCCGCAATGATTCGCAAAATCGTCGTCTTGCCGCTGCCGGACGCGCCGAGCAACACCAGCACTTCGCCTTCAGCCACGTCGAAACTGATGTTCTCCAGCACACTCGTCTTGCCGAAGTGTTTGCTGAGATCGACCACACTCGCGGCAGCCGGCGCCGGGTCCGCGATCGATTGGGACTTCTGGGGTTTCTGGCTCAATGTTTCCTTTGCTCTCGCCATTAGCTTAATCCACGTCGAGCCAGTCGCGCGCGAAGAACAGCACACTGAAGATCAGAAACGAGAACAACGCGAGCACGATCGCGATCGCGTTCGCGGCTTCGATTTGGCCTTCGTTGAATTTCGCAAAGATGTAAAGCGGCGCCGTTTGCGATTTGCCGGCCAGGTTTCCCGAAACGAGAATCGTCGAACCAAATTCACCGACCGCGCGCGCAAAAGTCAGCAACGCACCGGACACGATCGCGCCGCGCAACGAAGGCAGCGTGACGTACCAGAACGTCTGCCAGCGCGTGGCGCCGATGGTCGCGGATGCTTCTTCGAGCGAACGGCTCATCGTGTCGAAGACGGGTTTGATCACGCCGAACGCGAGCGGAAACGTGACGAAGATGTTCGCCAGGATGATGGCACTGGCAGTGAACATCAGTTGCACGCCGTGCGGCTCGAGCAAGCGTCCGAGCGTGCCGTAAGGTCCCCAAAGTAACAGCAACGCGAAACCGGCGACGGCGGTCGGAATCGCGGTCGGAAGCGAGATCGTGACGATGAGGGCGTTGCGGCCCCAGAAGTTGTAACGCGAGAGAACGTAAGCGGCGAACAGGCCGAAGATGACGTTGAAAACGGTGGCCCAGAAGCTCGTGGCCAGCGAGAGTTTGAGTGCGAAGATCGCTTCGGGCGCCATGAGCGCGGCCCAGAATTTGTCGAGGCCGTTGCTCGTGCCGAAGATGAAGATCGACGCGAGCGGCAGAAACACCAGCGGCAACATCATGAAGATGAGCATGCCGATGCTGAGCGGCCGCATGACGTCGAAGCCGCGTACGTGTCTCATGGTTGATGCTGCTGTGCTCATGTCCGGTCCTTATTTTCGTTGCACCTGATCGCGAAACACCTTCTCGATCACGTTGACGTATGCTTTGTCCCAGCCGTCGAAGTATTCGATCGTGAATGGCAACTCGATATGCGCAAACTCCGGGTTCGCCTTGTTGAAGGCGTCATTTGTAACTGAGTAAAAGTGATACTTCACAAACGCCTGCTGTGCTTCGTCACTCCAGAGGTACTGCATGAACGCGTCGACAACCTGGCGTTTGGTTGCAGTCACGTTTTTATCGATCACGACCGCCGGATGCTCGCTGAAGATCGTCGCTTTCGGCACGACGATCTCGATTGCGGCGTTGGCTTGTTTCATCAACAGCGCGTCGAGTTCGTAAGTGATGAGCGCGTCACCGTTGCCGAGCTCAAACGTGGTACGTGCCTCGCGCGCGGAGCCGGGAGTCGAGATCACGTTCCTCCAGATCGCTCGCAACGTTCGCAGGGCTCGCACCGTGTCTGGTTCGCCCAATTCGCTCTCAGATTTCTTGAGCTCTGAACCGTAGATGGCGAGTATGGACCACTGCGCGCCGCCCGAACTGATGGGATCCGGATGAATCACACGCACGCGGGGCGTTGCGAGATCCGAAAAGTCGCGAATGTTTTTGGGATTACCTTTGCGGACGACGATGATGAACGGCGTCTTGTTGATGATTCCCTTCGCCGGATACGTGTGCCAGTCGGAAGTGACGAAGCCGCCTTGTTTGAGACGATCGGCGTCGCGTTCGATCGAGAGGATCGCGATGTCGGCGGGCGTGCCGCGGAGGATCTGGTTAGTTATCGTTTCCGAACCCGCGAAAGAAGATTCGAACCGTACTTCCTGACCGTGTTGTTGTTTCCACTTGTATGTAAAACCCGGAAAGATCGCCGCCTCGAGCGACTCCTTCATGATTGAAAAGCCGTAGAGGGTGATGGTGATGTCGCCGCCTTCGGCGATTGGTTTGGGCAGACAACTCGCCACCAGCAATGCGAGTGTGACACACAGTACGGTCACGAACGGTACGCTTTGGAATGTAGTCTTCCTCATGGGGGCTCGGACGCCTCCGAATTCTCTGGACAGACCCAAAAGCTGCTGCCGTCATGGCTTGGTAAACCAGGGGTGTGCTCCGTCTATACCATATCCGCGGCGTTCGTGGGAATTGTTTTTCCGTCCGCAAATTCTGAGACTCATGTGCGCGCTTTGTAGTACCATGCGGCCAGCGGTAGCCCCTCCCTGATAACTAAAGCCGCTAAAGGAATATCGAAAATGCGCAGTTCCCTCGCCCGGAAACTGATCACAGTACTGCTCGCGCAGGCGCTCTTCCTTTCGCCGATCCTCGCGCAACAACAAACGCCGTCGGAAACTCGTCCGCGCAGAGTTGAACCTGCCTGGCCACAACCGGCTTCAACTACACCGATCATCCCATCGCCAAATCTTGCTGTAGTCACGGGTCCGGAACCGAAGATCCGTGTTGCACTGACAACCGACACGCGTTCCGCTGTGATTTCAACTAC
>DASUPR010000088.1:0-5952 GCA_036281015.1 Pyrinomonadaceae bacterium | reverse complement strand
TTTAGTGAGTTTCCCCCAGGAACGATCACGCAATACACCACGCTCGTTTGTCTCGCCTGCACGTTCGACATCTTCACGAAGCAGATCGGGCTTGCGCCGCGCTCTGCGTATTCGCAAATTAGACACTACACGCCGACAGTTGAAGAACTGACCGCGCGCCAGGCCGTGCGCCCGTTTTTCGACAGTGAAGAGAAGCATCCGCGCTGTCCTTACTGCAACGCCGCGAAGCGTTGGCACGCGCGTCTGGACACGCACTGTCTCGAAGGCGGCAAGACCACGGACGCGCCGCGGCGAAAGTTGACGAAGACAATGCAGAAGAAGCCGGAGCAGTTTGCGATCATCGAACAGAAGTCTGATCGTCGCATGGCGTTCTTCAACTGGCTCGACACGTTGCGCCTCACGCTCGATATGAATGATCCGGCGTGGTTACTCGAAGCGACGAAAGCGTTTCTCGAACGAAAAGAGCCGAAACAGAATTGGACCGAAGTGTTTGAAGGATTGCGAGCGGTGCGGCCTTCGTCGCGGATCACGAAAGGTTGGGAACGCGATGGAACGCGGCTGTTTCTCGCGCCGGCGCTCTATAACGAAGCGCTGCTGGTTCAGTACCTGGTCAGCAGATCGCACGAGCACGGCGGACGCACGCTCGAGGGGAGATTGACGTTATTGGAGTTATTGCGCCGTATGCGCAAAGGCGGTTACCTGAGCGCACACGGCATTGAAGCTACGGATCAGTTTGAGATGTTTGAGAAACTGATCGATGAAGTCGCGGGGTCGGGTTCGCTTAAGTTCTACTACATCGTCGACCGCCGCGAGTTCATCGACAAGGTCAAATCAGTTTACTCGGCTTACGCCTAAACGCTTTTACTTGCTGTTCTCAATGCTCGTCGCGAGTACGTCGTTCATGGCGCACAGCGCCATGCGCTTTGGCACTGCCGGTAGTTTGAGGTCCTTAATCTCCGTCGTCGTGCTACCCGCCATCTGCGCGGAACCGAGCTTGGCCCAGCCTTTGCCCATATCAACGTAGATCGGCACGAGCATCACGAATCTTTCTGAAACTCCGGACTGCGTGATCTTCGCGTTGAGCATGCCGTCTTTACTGACGCTGTATTCAAACTTGTAAGCCGGGACTTCCGTGCCGTAAACCCACTCATCGAAGAACCAGTCCATCTTGCCGTTCTTGTCGATGTCCATTTCCTTCGTAATGTGTTTCTCTACCGCACGTTTGAAATCCTCGGTTGAGACCGGCTGGTTGTAGTGAGTTTGGACGAAGTCCTTCATCATGGCCTGGAACGCCGCGTCGCCGCCTTGGCCCTGTTTGTACATCATCATGCGGAGCATGTGCAGGATGTAGGCGCCTTTCGGGTAGATCAGAAATCTCGCAGCGCCGCCGGTCTTGGCGTTGTTAAGCCGGTAGCCTTGTGTGACTGGTCCAATCGTGTAGGGCTTGCGGCCTCGTGTTGCTGGTGACGCCTGCACAACCTGCTGCCGCAAGTCTTCCCAGAAATCGACGAACTTCTCGTTGCCACGAGTTAGCTGCACGTAGAGCGAGGCCGAAAACTCAGCGAAGCCTTCGCTCATCCACTGGTCGCGATAGCTGTCCCAGCCGATGATGTGACCCCACCATTGGTGCGCTACTTCATGCGGCGCGACGTAGCGCCAGAACGTGTCTGTGCCGCCTTGCGTGCCGAGCAATTGCGAGCGTTGCGTGGTGTCGATGTAAGCGAGGTAAGGCATGAAGACCAACGTGGGCCATGCCTGTCCGAAGCCTGCGGCCGGCTGTTGAGTCATCGCGATGCGAGTGTAGGGAAGCTTGCCGAAAAAGATGTTGTAAATGCGCATTGAGTTTTGCGCGTCGGCGATCGCCGGGTCAGCCATCGCCGTGGTGGAGATCGAACTCAGCGTCGTCATGCTTCTGACGCCCTGGCTTTCTGCTTGTTCGATGTTTCGCTGGATCGCCTTTAACTCGTCCGGCACTTCGACGTTTGCATAAAACTCCACGTTATAACCGGAGTCTTTGTCGGCGACTTCCTTCCGTTTGAAGCGGCCGTAGTTGAAGCCGGCAACGGCTAGTTCAGTTTTGCCGCTCGACCATTTGGCAACGGCTGTGTCGCCGTCGCGTGTATCGGGTTCGACCTGTGCGCCGGTTCCTACAAACGTGTACTGCTTGGGATAGCGGAACGTCATGTTGTAGATCGCCCGGTCTTCGCCAAAGAGCGTGTTCGCGTTGGCGGGATACCACGTGGACCGCTGAGTCAAAATGAAATTGCCGCCGCCGGAATCGCGCAGGGCGCCGTCGCCGTCGAAAGAGATCACCAGGTGGTGCGTTTGTCCTGCTTCGAGAGGCTTCGAAAGGATCACGCCAAAGTCCGAATCCTCATCTTTGCTTTCCTGGATGAAGTTCAAATTTACGCCCTCGGCATCCTGCACACTGGTCACGCGCAACGCGCCGTACAGATTGAACGGAACGACACGCGTGCCGGGGATCAGGTTCTTGAACGTGACGCGATCGGTGACGGTGAGATGCGCGCCTTTGATGGCCGCATCGATATCGTGCTGAGTAATGTCGATGATGCGGCGATCTTCCGAACTCGACGCAGTGCCTTTCGCAAACTCGTCTTCGCGGTGGAAAGCCGCCCACATGCCTCCGTCCGATTCACCGTAGCTGTACAACGCGACTTCTTCCGGAATGGCTCCGGGCACGCCGAACGGATCGAAAACGAAGACCAGTTTGTTGAAACGGCTGCCGTTGATGAACGCGTTGAAGTAGCCTTCCTGGCTCGGGTTGTAAATGTCCTGCAGCGTGCGTAGTTCGCGATTGTCGCGCAATCGCTTACGCAACAGGTCCATGTTGCTGCGGTACATTTCGCGCGCCTGGTTGGCGGCAGGACCTGCAGTCTTCATGGTTACGTTCGGAGAAGCTTTGACCTCTTCGTACGTCTTGTCGGTGAACCGCAGTACGAGGCTGCTGAACTGTTCGACGATGCCGTCCTGTTCGGTAAAGATCCTGATACTGTTTTTCTCAGCTTGCGTGGGCGGCGTCATAGACATCTCGCCCGTGCCGATAAACACAGCGCCGGTGTATCTGTTTTCGACCGGGGCGAGGAAGTAAATCTCGCCGGTCTTCAGCGTGAACTTCGCAGCGTCGCGCTTCAACGTGAGATTGTTGACGGTTGCGTATGAGCCCGCGAAATCGGTATCGAGTTTAGCGAGTTGGCGGAGGTTTTGATAAATCGGATCGAGATTGCCTTTCTGCGATCCGGTTGCGACTTTGACCTGCGCTTCGAGCGAGGCAATTTCGAGGCGTACGTCAACCGGCTTGACGCCATCATCTTCGACTTTGACATTCGCTTGCCGCGTCTCTTTAAAGCCTTTGGCGGCGACAGTGACTTCGTACGTTCCGGCCGGTAAGCCTTCGACTTTGTAGCGGCCCTCTGCGTCGGTTACCGCGGTGAACTCCTGTTTGGAGGTTTGATTGGTGACGGTCACCGAAGCGCCCGGGATGCCGGCGCCTTTGGGGTCGGTGATTTTTCCTTCGATGCGCCCGCCGGCTCCGTGCACGACGAACAGGGGAATCGAAAGGAGAGCGGCCAACAGGAAAAACGTTAGTCTTTTGGTGTATTTCATTCCTTAACCTCGCAAACTGATTGAGAAATGTAGGCGTAATCGGCGCTTGGGCCACGCACGATAGTGGGTTGACGGCAGATTATTCGTGTTTGAAGCCGCGCAGTCAAGCTTCGTTTTGAGTTCCGCCTTTAGGCTGCTGTTTTTTCCGGACCAGCCTCTGGTGCTTTTTTTGCGGCTCAGCAGCTAAGTTGTTCGCGGCGATAGTGATGAGTCACGGGCCTGCGGCGCCCGAGACCGATCGCGTTTCGCGAGATGATCAGCGTCGGCGGCAGTTGCCGGCGTTTGAACTCGTTCGCGGGCGACTCGACGCGATTCAGTATGTCCTGCACAAACTGCGGCTCGAATCCTGTTTCAACGATCTCTTTCGGCGTGGCCTTCTGTTCGAAATACAACTTGAGCACGCGGTCGAGTTGGTCGTACGGCGGCAACGATTGATCGTCAAACTGGCCCGGGGCCAACTCTGCTGACGGGCGCTTGTCGATGATTGATTGCGGGATGATCTCGCGTTCGCGGTTGATGAAATTCGCGAGCGCGTAGACTTCGGTTTTCAACACGTCGCCGATCACGGCGAGTCCGCCATTAGTGTCGCCGTAGAGCGTGCAATAACCGAGTGCGAGTTCTGATTTGTTTCCGGTTGAGAGCAGCAGACGATTTTCGGCGTTGGAGATCGTCATCAGTATGTTGCCGCGCAAACGTGATTGCAGGTTTTCCGCGGCGATGGATTTGCCGCCGGCGGACGGCTCGGGCAAGTGCAGCTCTTCGCGCAAGGTTTGGTAAGCGTTTGAAATCGGATGCTCGATGACGGGCATGCCGAGACGCCGGCCCAGTTCGACGGAATCGTCGATGCTCGAGCGCGACGAATAAGGCGACGGCATCATCACGCTGAGAACATTTTCCGCGCCGACGGCTTCGCAAGCGAGTGTGGCGACGAGAGCGGAGTCCATGCCGCCGGATAATCCGATTACGACGCGCTCGAATCTGTTTTTGCGGGCGTAGTCGCGGATGCCGAGTACGAGTGCGTCGTGGATTGTTTCGATATCGTCGCCGGGCAGGCAGAACTGATCGGCCACGTTTGTGTCGAGATCCACTGTGCCGATGAACTCTTTGAAAGGCGGCGCTTGCAGAATGATCTTGCCGTTTGCGTCGGCGACGATGCTCGCGCCGTCGAAGACGATGCCGTCGTTTCCGCCGACGAGGTTGACGAAGATGATTGGCACGTTGGCGGCTTTGGCGCGATGAGCGACCATCTTGCAGCGTTCGCCCATCTTGCCTTTGTTGAAAGGCGACGCGTTGATGGAGACGAGCACTTGCGCGCCGAGTTCGATTAGTTCGTCGGCGGGGTCGTGGGAATAGAGACGCTCGCGCCAGAAGGTTTTGTCGTTCCAGAAGTCTTCGCAGACCGCGACGCCGAGTTTTTGATCTTCGAGTGAAAACAGGTGTCGCTCGGTTGCTGGTTGGAAGTAACGCGGATCGTCGAAGACGTCGTATTCCGGTAATAACGTTTTATCGGAGAAGCCGAGCAGTTCCTGGTTGCGAATGACAGCGGCGGAGTTGAAAAGGCGGCGGCCGGTTGTAAGTCCGGACGGTCTTACAGTGCCGACAACTGCGGTGATTCCTTTTGTTGCGGGAATAATCTTTTCGAGCGGCTCGAGGGCGCAGCGTTGGAGGTCGCGATCGAGGAACCAGTCGAAGGAGGTGTAGCCCTGGATGCAGGTCTCGGGAAAGACGATCAGGTCCGAGTGCTCTTGTTTGGCCTGTTCGATGCCTCGGATAACGCTCTGGGTGTTAGCTTCGAAGTCGCCGTTGGTGGTATTGATTTGACCGATAGTGACGCGCATGTGAATATATTCTAACCCCAATTGCGGAGGGGTCGCATAATGGTAGTGCAGCGGTCTTGAAAACCGCCGGCCGAAAGGCTATGCAGGTTCGAGTCCTGTCCCCTCCGCCACGATTCTCTTTGTAGCTGTTTTTACTCCTCGTTTAACGAACGAACTTTGCCCAGAGAGAATCCACCAACACTTCTCCATAGACAGAAGTCTATACTTCAAGAATTCGATTGTTAAGGAGCGTCAAGTAGGAACCATTGCCCGTAGCGGGATTGAAATGTAGTGTGTGGCAGAAATCAAAATAACGTGGTTTGGCCGGCTTCGATCCGCTTAGTTTCAAACCACGGGGATTAGTTGGATTACCCTGTTTATTGGTTAGGTGGTTAGTTTAAGTCGTTTAAGTTCAAATCCAGGATAACGGAACAGGTTTTCGTAATTGAGATCATGCGACGAGCAGAAGTTGAACCAATGCCGAGCCAACCCTCCAGACCGTCTATCCAGG
>DASUPR010000087.1:0-25224 GCA_036281015.1 Pyrinomonadaceae bacterium | reverse complement strand
CGTTGGGCAGCTCGATGTCGCGGTCGTTCAGGCGCTTGATGATCTCCGGCATCGAGAGTCCCTGCTTTTGCAGTTCGGCGACGTACTCGTTGCTGTACTCGGTGCCAACCTGCGGCTCCTTCGACTTGCCTTCGGTCGTGACGGTCGTGACGTAGACTTTGCCGCCAGTGACGATCGGCGACGACCAGCCGCGGCCAGGGACATCGAACGACCATTCGATGTTCTCCGTCTTGGACCAACGATCGGCGAGACGTGCATGCGTGCCGACAGGATTGGATTCCGGCCCACGGAATTGAGGCCACGCGAGATCCTGCGCGTGAATCGTGAGCGGGGTTAATAAGAGCGCGCATAACAGCGCGGCATGACCCGAAAAAATGTAGACTCTGCGATTAATTTGGAGACTAGGGGAAAGTCGTTTCATTGTTTTCTCGTTTATCAGGACTAGATTGCGTGTCGAGCTCGATTCTCGCATAGTACGGCTCTTCGCGCAGATTTGTTTCCGACGTATCCGGAGAACTCACATGCAACGCCGCATAATCGAACTCGATCATGAACTGAGGCCGCCGGTGAGCGACGAAGAGTGGCGCGCGTTTCACGCGATTCGCCGGAAGGTACTTTTTGAGAATCGTGGCAAGCACGAAAGTTATGTCGAAGATCATCCCGACGACTCCAAGCCTGGCAATCATCCTCTCATCCTGCTCTACAAAGGCGACATCATTGGTGTGCTGCGCTTGGACGTTTCAGAAACGGTGGCGTTGTTGCGCAGAGTCGCTATTCGTGAGGATTTGCAGCTACGAGGTCACGGGCGCGTTTTGGTGCGGCTCACGGAAGTGTTTGCGAAGGCGGAAGGCTGTCATGAGCTGAGGACCAATGCCGCGGTTGAGGCGGTTGGTTTTTATGAGCGTTGCGGTTACACACAAGATCTCGAAGCATCTTCGCCGCCGAACAGTGTGCGAATGTGGAAGCGATTAGCGTGAGCGTTTCGATTACCAGAAGAGTTGGAAACGTTCGAAGATCGCGAAAAACCAACCGTAGATTGCCATGCCAGCGGCGGGCCACACGCTGAACACAGCAAAGCTGACAAGTGCGAGAGCGGAGTTTACGAGCCGGTAGAGCCCGCCCATGTAAAACGCGCCCACGATGACTGCTGCGACGTAAGCTGAAACGCCGCCGATGAGGTAGAGGATTATCGTCACCACGACGGAAGTGTCTGCCACTGACGCGCGTATGATCGGCGCAGCGTAAGCCGACCAGCCCGCTTGCAGAAACGCACTCACCGCGAGACCGGTGATGATGTACGCGTCAGAGCGTGAGTAAAGATCCATTTTGAAGATGCGTTGGGCCAACGCGAGAAGGGATGAGACTGCAATGACGGCGGCCCAGAAGATCCAGTAAGCCTTCGTTAACCTCCACGCCAGCGTCGCCCTGCCGAGCGGCCACAGCAGCAACGCGATCAGTGCGAGGAAAACCGCGTTGAGAACGATCGCGAAGAGATAGTCGAAGAGTTCCTTCTGGTCGTCATGTAATAGCCATTTGGCAAACTGGCCCATAGCCGAGGTTTCACTTGAAGTCCCACTTACGCAGCGCCCGGTCGCGGCGGCAGACCGACAACGGACGCGCTCGCGCGCCTTCAATCTTGATTACTCTTTTCGCCGCGCGGTCCACCCGCACTTTCAGACACGCGCAACCGTAACCGTAATGCACGTTCGTCTCGACCCATTGTTTGGGAGAGAAGTCAGGCCAATCTCCCTCGGCCTGATACCCCATCTGGATCCCGATAGTCCACTCCCCATCCCGATCGAACAACCAGGCATTTCCCGGCGTCGGATTACTAAACCACCCACAACGCGTCTCGAGTTTTTCGGGAGTAGGGGTATTCAGTGATCGCGGCTGCGCGTTGACGAGAGTCATCGCGAGTAACGAAGAAACGGCTAACACGAGTGCGTATTTTGAAAGTCCTTTTGCCATAGATTTGTTGTCAAAGGGCATCAACTCTGGTCTTTAGGGTCCGTAGTTGTTTGAGGAGGAGTTGTTGAAGAGCCGATCTTTCTTGAGCGTTGTTGACGCCATGTGGATTGGATACTGATTCTTCGATACTTCCGAATTCACTGATCCAGTAACGCAAGGTGATCTGATTGGCGTCGTCGAATTCATAAGTCCAATCACCCTGTTTCCGACTCGCGCAAGGAACGCCTGCTGAGTGTTGGATGAACTTTAAACCTCCGTCTTCAGCAATGCAGGCGAGTAACAGACGAACTATCTCGGCGAGCTCCACTTGAGTCGTAGCATATTTCCCCTGAACCATCTCACCGAAGTCAGATCGCTTATACTCGGCCCGTAGTGAATCGTCGAGCTCTTGCCTAACGTTCTTCATAAATCTCTCGCTCGCGCCCCGTCGCCAATCGAGCACTGATCAGTCGAACTATTTCATCTCGTTCAGTATACGACACAACTACCAGCCTTTGTCGTGCTGACATCCCGAAGGTGATGAAACGATGTTCTTCAACTGAGTGATCGGGGTCCAAGTCTGTCTTTGAAAGAGGATCCAACAGCGCAGTGCTGGCCTCCTCAAAGGACACTCCGTGCTTCCAAAGGTTAGATTTGGCCTTGATCGGGTCCCATTCAAAAGTCATTTGCCGTCGTGAGGTAACAGCTTTCGGTAATTTTTGGGCGCCAGTATAGCAGATACCGAGCGCAGTCAACTTCGCTTTAGTCTATCTCTAGTCCTGTTCGGCCTTAGACCATAACCTCTTTGAACGCCGTCAAGAACTGTTTCATTTCGGAGGCGGTGCCGATGGTGACGCGCATGAAGTTTGGGAGGGCGGGGAAGAGACGTCCGACCTCGACCCCGCGAGTGCGCATCGCTGTGAGGATGGGGCGAACCTCGCGGCGCAGATCGATCATCATGAAGTTTGCATGCGAGGGGATGTAGCGGTAGCCGAGTGAATCGAGTTCGGCGCAGACGTTCTTTTTAACTTCTGCGTTGAGCCGGCGTCCGCGCGTGACCTGTTCGGGATCTTTTACACTTGCGAGCGCTGCGACGAGGGCCATGATGTTTACGCTGTCAAATATCTGATGCGTTCTGAGGCGAGAGATGTTCGAGCGCTGGGTGACGCAGTAGCCACAGCGCAATCCCGCCATGCCGTAGATCTTGGAAAACGTGCGAGCCACAATCAGGTTCGGATACTGCTTCACGAACGGGACTACGCTCTCGTAGTCTGCGCTCTCGACGTAATGATGATACGCCTCGTCAACCAACACCATCGTCGCGGGCGAAAGCTTCGCCAGAAATTCTGAGATCTCGTTTTTGTGTGTGAGACTGGCCGTTGGATTGTTCGGATTGCAAAGATAGACGAGCCCCGCGCCGGTAGCAGCCGCAAGCATCTTCTTCAAGTCGTGACTGTAATCGGTTGTGAGATCGATCTTCACGATCTCGGCGCCGGCAACACCCGCATGCCGCGCGATGGCTTCGAAAGTAGGATTAGCGATCACGATCTTCTTATCGCGACCAGTAAACGCAGACGCGCAGAGCTTCAGAATCTCTCCCGATCCATCACCCAACAGCACCTGATCCGGCGGCACGCCGTGCATCCTCGCCAACTCCTCCGCCAACACATCCGCATACTCATCCGGATAACGCCACGCCAGACCGAACCCATCCGTCATCGCCTTCAACGCCGCCGGCGATGGACCATACGGATTCTCATTCGAGCTGAGCCGCACGACGTTCGCCGTTGAAAGCGGCGACGGTCGCGAAGAGGCATTCGTCGCGATGGCAGGCCGCAGTGCCGCGTAAGCAGCACTGGCGCCGACGAGTTTGGAAAAGCTGCGGCGGGAAAGTTTTTGACTGGTCATTGTCTGGCCTCCTGTAGGTCACGATACCACTGTTGCATCACGTAGAACGCCTTCTTTTTCTCGCCGCGATTCGAGATCAGGCCTTTGCGGTTCCAGTAGTCCTGAATTCCGGGAAGGGGGCGGCGGGGAGAGCGAAAGTCGGTCAGGATCCAGGGAGCGGTGCCGCGCAGGAAGGGAATGCGTTTGAGCATGGCCACCTGGTGTTTGTAGAGATCTTCCTGGTATTCCTCGGTCCAGCGTGCTGAGGCATCGCCGTGATGACCGTACAAAGCGTCTGCGCCGAATTCACTCATGATTAGCGGCTTGGTGTATTTCGATTTCCACTCAAGGCGATCGGCTTTAGCAGGCAAGCCGTCATACCAGCCGACGTATTCGTTACAGCCAAGCACGTCGAGGTATTCACCGAGCGGATCGTCGATCATTTGCGTCGTCGGGTTGATGTAGTGACGCTCCATCGCCGCGGAAAGCAGTCGCGTCGAATCGAGCGAGCGCGCGTGCGAGACGAGGTTCTTGAGAAACGCGAGGCGCGCGTCGCTCAAAGGCGTCTCGTTCGCCACCGACCAGATCACGACCGATGCACGGTTCTTGTCGCGCACGATCATCTCGCTCAACTGGTTGCGTGCGTTTTCGAGTGTCTCTGGGTTTTCCCAAAGAATGGTCCAGTAAACGGGAATCTCCGACCAGACCATGATGCCCATCCGGTCAGCCTCGCGAACCATGAACTCGTTATGCGGATAGTGGGCCAGCCGCACGAAGTTCGCGCCCAGCTCTTTGGCCCAACCGAGCAGCTTCAAAGCGTCGTCGCGGCTGTAAGCGCGTCCGCCACGAAGCGGCGCCTCTTCATGCAGGCACACGCCGCGCAGAAATATCGGACGCCCGTTGAGTAAAATCTCCGTGCCGCGGGTTTCAATACTGCGAAAGCCGATTCGATCGCTCACACGGTCCGCTTGCGCTTCAATAACTACGTCGTAGAGTTTGGGATTCTCAGGCGACCACAGCGAAAGATCAGCAGCAAAATCGATCGCGACGAACCCCTTCGCATCAGTAGTAAACGACCTGCTGATATTCGCCTCGGGAATGCGTATCGTTACCTGTTGCGCGAGCTTCTCACCGGCCAGCTTCACCCAGCCGCCAATGCGATTGCGCGAGCCTTTTTGCAGTTGAATGAAATAGTCGTGAACAAACGTCGCCGGGGTTTCGATGAGCTTCACGTGCCGAGTGAGCCCGCCGTAGTTCCACCAGTCGGTCATTAGCGTGGGCACAGCGTCTCGCGAGCGCTGGTTGTCAACTTTCACGACGAGGAAATTGCCCGTGTCGCGAACGAGTTTCGTGATCTCGAAATTGAACGGCGTGAACCCGCCCACGTGATGGCCGAGCTTTTCTCCGTTGAGATACACATCAGCGCGGTAATTGGCGGCGCCGAAGTACACGAACAGACGTGTGTTTGGCTTGCGCGCGTAGTCAAAGGATTTCTTGTACCAGATCGTGCCTTCGTAGAAGAAGAGTTTGTCTGATTGCGTGTTCCAATCGCCCGGCACCTTCAGCGTTTCCGACTTGTCGAAGTCGTATTCGATCAGATCACTCGGAGTCTTCGGCTTCGCGTTTTTGAAATAACCGTTCGCGCTCGGTTGGTAGCGGTAATCGTAATAACCCGATTCATACGGATCGACGATCGTTTGCCAATCTCCGTCGAGCGCGATTGTCTTGCGGCCGTCGGTGTTTGCGATGAGACCGATCTGCTGCGCTTGCGCCGAGACAACCAACGCGAGCAGTGTCACGACAAGGATGAACGTTTTCATGTTGGGACCAGATTTTGGCAGACCGCGTGGTTTTTGTCTCGGCCCTAAAGCCGGTTGGAATACGCGTTACACGTAAGAGTCCTCACGAGAAAAGGAGTCGGATTATGGTTTACACGCGCATGCGATCGTTTCTGCTTCTTCTCTTGTTGTTTGCCGCGCCGGTGGTTTCCACCGCCAATGCCCAGCAACAACCTGCTGATAGTGTTAAGAGACAGCTTTACGAGAGCTTCAACAAAGGTGACGTGCAGCGGTTTGCGACGCTCGTAGATTCTACCGATAAAAAACAGCGCGACGAGTTTTTACTGTACGTGCTGAGCCAGGCGAAGCAGTCGCCGATTGAGTTTGTTCGTGTGCTTCTCGATAAGGGCGCCGCGGTGAACCAGCCGACGCGTTACAAGACTCCGTTGATGCATGCCGCAGGTGAAGGTTACGCCGATGTGGTTACGTTGTTGCTCGCCAGAGGCGCTGAAGTGAACGTGATCACCGACGAAGGCAACGCTGTGATGGAGGCAGTGAAGGGCGGTCACGTCGAAACGCTGAAACTCCTGCTTGAAGCGAAAGCAGACGTGAAAGCAGTTCACAGAACCGGCGAGCAGGCGCTGATGATGGCCGCGCGGCAACGCAGCTATCGCACACCGTCAACAGAGCCCAATCCCGAAATCGTGCGACTCCTGCTGGCCCATGGCGCCGATCCCAATGCCAAAAACCGTTGGGACGAAACCGCCTTGATGTTTGCGAACACTGCAGCGAAAGTAAAACTGTTGGCCGCTAAAGGCGCGGATCTCGAAGCGAAGGACCAGGAAGGCCGAACCGCTTTGATGAAAGCGGCGTCCAGAGGTGATGTTGGTGTCGTTGGTGCTTTAGTTGAGAATGGCGCGAACGTTAATGCTGTTGATAGCAAAGGTTCCAACGCGTTGTTTTACGCGCTCGATCGCGAAAACACCGCGTACGGTGACGAGCGAGCCACACTTCCTGCTCGCCGGCTCGAAATTGCGCGACGATTACTGTTGACCAGGTCTCTCGACGTGAACGCACAGAACAGCGACGGCGAAACCGCTTTGATTCGCGCTGTGCGACTTCAAAACGTCGAAATGATCAGATCACTGCTAGAGCGCGGCGCGGACGCAAATCGCAGCGACGTGTTTGGCGACACGGCAGCGACACTTGCTTACGCCAGCGGCAAAGCCGAAATCGAACAATTGCTCCCGGCACCCGCCTTCAAAGGCCAACCGCTGAACGTGCTCAACGCATTCCTGCGCGCCGCCATCGGCCGGAAGGACGAACCAAACGTCAAAGCACTGCTAGCCGCCGGCGCCGATCCGAATCACGAATACGCGATCGGCTACACACACAAGTCAATCAAAAGCCGCGTGCTCGTACTCGCCGCAGGCCTCGGCCACCCCGGCATCGTTCAGCTTCTGCTGAACAAAGGCGCCGACATAAACGCCAAAGGTCTCATCTCCGGCAGCGAGCACGGGCTCGAATTCGGCACCGCTCTGGAGGCCGCCGAACAAGCCAACAAACCTGAAGTGGTCGCTCTGTTGCGCAAGGCCAGACAGGATTGATACCGTTCGGCTCTGATGAAAAAGCGGCGCGTCGCAGTCAACGATCTGATGCAGAAAAACTACGTCTACTTCTGCACCGAACCGATTGGCAGAAACTTTCATCCGGACTTCAACCCCGAGCTCACGCCGAAAGAGATGCTCGAGCTGGGCGTGTTTGGCGGGAAGTATATGACTGACTGCCGCCGCGAGTTTCCCGATTCGTGGTTTCGGCGGGCAAAACTCTCTCCCGAGCGTCGCGATCCGAAGCTCAACTACTTTGGCGTGAATGCGTCAGTGCGGCTCGCGGTATGGCGTAAGAAGGGTTGGATCTATCACGAAGATCCGCGCGGTTGGTTTCAATGGTACTGCCGCTATTACATGGGCCGTCGCTGTCCCGACGACGAGCGTCAAATAAAACGCTGGCGCGCAATACGGCGTCACATCGCACAGCTCAAGAAGAACTGCCCGCCGCATGAAATGGAATGTCGACCAAAACAGCGACAAGCGCTACTGCACTGGGCCTACGACTCTCGAAAGATCTAGCGCCTACCTTTCGAGTCCCTGCGGAACCGCATCGACGATGGCATTCAGTTCGACGTTGTGTTCGAGCAGTGCTTTCAAACCGGCAAGCACCCACGTGAATCCACCTGTCGAATCGAGCGCGTCTCTGACGACCTTGTCTCCATCGCCTTGAAATCCGGAGTTGGTAATCGTGACGTAGGTGGCGCCGCCTTCGTACGGCGTAAAGATCCACTCGACTTGCGTCATCGCGCCGTAGTTTCCCCACTCGATCAGGATTCGTTTGCTGGCTTCGATCTCTTTCACTTCGACCTCGATCGAGACGTCGTACATCTCCCACGTCCACGTGACGTGCTTGCCGGGTTCCAGGCGTCCAGTGCTCTTTGTAAACCAGAATCGTGACGTGATCGACGGGTCGATAAACGCCTCAAACACCTCGGCCGCCGGCCGTCGAATAAGCATCGCCGCCTTCGCCACCGGCGGTTGCGTCAGTTGTAGGTTATTCATGCCTACGATTGTAAACCTCGCAGATGAATCAGAACACGAGCGTTTGAATCGAGCGCGGCAGGCTTTCGACTTCGGCCGCGTTGCCGTCGAGCCAGAGGTAGTAGGCGATCTTCTGTTCGGTTTTGTTCATCACTACGACTGACACTTTTCCATCAGGATTGACGAAGGCCGTCGAGAGCAATGGACTGCGACTCGGCGAACTCGCGATTCGCTTGGCGCCCGGGCGAACAAACTTCGAGAAGTGTCCGATGTAGTAATAAGAGTTGGTGTAGATCAACTCACCGGTCCGCGTGTCGGCATGAACAGGCGCGAAGCAGAAGTTCTGCACGTGATTTGGCCCGCCTGTTTCATCAAGCAACACGTTCCAGTCGGTCCAACCAACAGTGCCGCTGTTGAAGTCGTTGATCATCGAGCGGCCGTACAGTTCGCCCAGCGCCCAATCGGTGAGCCGTTCCGGTTTGAACGAATCAGCGCAGCCTTCTGTGAAGATCAGGTGCTTCTCAGGAAACGCCTCGCGCACGAGCTTCACGTTATCAAACATCGGCTCGCCGCCGCTCCACGGCTCGTACCAGTGATAACCGACGCCCCACACGTACTGCGCGGCTTGCGGATCTGTCAGGATCGTGCGGGCGCGTTGATAGATGAGATCGCGATTGTGGTCCCAAACGATGATCTTCTTCTCGCCGAGTTTCTCTTTTTTGATTGTTGGCCCAAGATGGTTCTTCAGAAAGTCTCGTTCTTCCTCAGCGGAGAAGATGCACGACTCCCATTTCTGCGTGGCCATCGGTTCGTTTTGAATACTCACGCCCCAAATTGGAATGCCCTCGCGCTCATACGCCCTGATGAACTTCACGAAGTAGTTGGCCCACGACTGATAGAACTCCGGTTTCAACTTCCCGCCGCGCAGCATGTTGTTGTTGTCTTTCATGAACGCGGGCGGGCTCCACGGGCTCGCAAAAAGATTGAGTCTTCCGCTGGTAGCGGCGAGCACCTGTTTGATGAAGGGAATTCGAAACTGCCGGTCGTGCTCGATGCTAAACGACTTCAACTCCTTGTCGCCTTCGGCGACGTACGTGTAACTGCTGCTCGAGAAGTCGCAACTGTGGATGTTGGTCCGCGCGAGCGTGTAGCCGATGCCGTTCTCGCGATCGTAATGGGCTTTAAGAAACTCCTGCTGTTTCGGCTGTGGCAGTTTTGCGAATGTTTCTGCCGCTGAATCGGTGAGCGCGCCGCCGATGCCCAGGAACGTCTGAAACGTCCGGGCCGGATCGACGAAGACACAGATCTGTGTTTCGAGTGGCTGCCCGTGCGGCTTGAAAGCCACCGTGCTGGTCGGCGAGAGCCTCAAATCGGTCTTCGCCGCGGTCGTATAAACCGCGACCTTGCGCGCCTCGACTTTCGTTTGCTCCTCGGAGTTCTCACTCGGCGACGCAGATGACAACTGGCTCTTCGCAAAAACCAAGGCGGAAGACGAAGCAGCAATAAAACTACGACGGTCTAATTTCATGTTCAGTTATCCCCAGTTTTATCAGGTCAACGCCGGCTTGAGCGAAGCGAAGGGCGGATGCGGTTGGGCGTTTGTCCTTTTCGATAGATTCAGACCATTGAGCATGGCGGAGAAGGAGCGCCAGCTCGGTTGCGCGGCCGAGAGTCAGAGCGAAGCGGCGCGCGCCGGCTTCGAGTACCGAACGATCCGCGGCCTGAGATTCACGTAGCCAACTTTCAGCGTGATTTAATCCGGCAGTCACGACGAGAGCAAGGTCCAGGAGCGCTGGATCGTGAAACGACTCAAACATGCGCGTCGTTGCCGCCAGTAGCGGTGCGATCGATTGAGTGGTTCCAAGCGCGCGCAGCGTGTCGAGCGCGAGCACGTTTGTGGTCCCTTCCCAGATCGGAAGCACCTGGCTGTCGCGCAGCAAAACCGGCAAGCCGGTATCTTCGACGTAACCAGCGCCGCCGAACGATTCCAGCACTTCACTCGCGACCGCAACTGCTTGCTTCGCCGTGGTCAACTTCATGATCGGCGTGAGCAAGCGCAGCAACCACGCGTCGTCTTTACTGATCTCGCCGGCTTCGCTTCGTCCCGTTAACTCAGCCACGTAAAACGCGAGATGAAACGCCGCTTCCGCTTCAGCCTGCAAGCCCAGCAACGTATCCATGTGCAGCGCCTTTTCCGCGAGCGTCGATCCAAACGCCCCTCGCTTGCCGGCGTAATCAAACGCGAGCGCCACTCCACGCCGCATGAGCGCCACTGAGCTGATGCCGTTCCACAGACGCGTGATGTTCAGCAGCGGCGCGATGTTCCGAACGCCGTCCGTCGTTCCCATCACTAGTTGCGCCGGCGTGCCGTCGAGAGTCAATTCAGCGGTGGGAACCTTGCGCGTGCCGAGTTTGTCTTTGAGACGATTGATCTGGATGTTGCGCGGCCGGCCATGCTCGTCGCGTGTTTCGATGTAGAAGAGTGCGAGCCCACGCCCGCCCGGTGGATTGCCTTCGGGCCGCGCGAGAGTGAGCGCGATCTGTGACGCAATCGCCGACGTAAACCACTTCCGGCCATACAACCGAAAGTCTGAATCAGACTCCTGTTTGGCAATCGTTTCCGACAGGCCCACGTCCGAGCCGCCCGTCAGCTCCGTCATCCACTGCCCCGCG
Source organism: Pyrinomonadaceae bacterium (assembly GCA_036281015.1). GTDB lineage: Bacteria > Acidobacteriota > Blastocatellia > Pyrinomonadales > Pyrinomonadaceae > PSRF01. Next base: position 14,348 of record DASUPR010000087.1, on the reverse strand, counting down.
GTCCAAAACGCCGACGGCTCGCGTGCAATCAAATGCGGCACCGCGCGATCGATCAACTTCTGATTCCCCGACGCGAGCAACGTGCGCGCAGCGCCATCGGTCATCGCCAGCGGACAACTATAAATGTCAGTCGAAGGAGTGAAGAGGTAAGCGAGTGCGCACTGATGAACTCGCGAAAGACTCCCGTGTTTGCGCTCATAAGCCGTGGCGACGACGCCATGCTCGGCCGCAATGCGTTCGGCGAGCTTCCACAGCGGCGTCACCTCGATCAGGTCTATGCGGTTCCCCCACGCGTCCCATTGCGTGAGCACAGGCTCATTCAACCGATCGGCGAGCTGTAGTTGATACAACTCCGCGCCCGCAAGCCGTCCCATCTCGACCAGCGACGGCTCAATCTCACTCAACACACCGGACGGAAAAACGCGCGCGAGATACGATCGCAACACGCGATCGTCTTCATACTGATTGCCGAGAGTTGGGGGCGCCTGTTGAAACGTCATGCCGCTGTTTGACGTTCAATGTAACCCGCCTCGAACTCAAACTACAACGCTCGGTTCCGAGAGCAAATTACTCAGCACCGCGCTCAGGTCTTCAACCTTGACCGGCTTCGAGACGTAATCGTCCATCCCTGCCGCGAGACACTTGGCCCGATCGCCTTCCAACGCATTCGCCGTCATCGCGACGATCCATGTGTGCTTCAGACCCGCTTCGCGGCGGCGAATCTCGGCCGTCGCTTCGTATCCGTCCATCTCAGGCATCTGGCAATCCATCAATACCAGGTCGTAAGGAATGCGCCGGAGCGCTTCGACAGCCTCACGCCCGTTGGCCACGGCATCAGCGCGATAACCGAGCTTCTGCAACTGCCGCAACGCAACCTTCTGATTCACAACGTTGTCTTCCGCCAGCAGCAGACGTTTGTTTGACATGATCCTCGCTTCGTTGAGCGAGTGTTTCGTGACCACGGGCTTCACCGAAGCAGTTTGCTGGTTGGCATTGCTCGTGCTGATGACCTGCGCCAAACAGTCGAAGAGTTGTGACTGGCGCACCGGTTTCGTTAGATACGCAGCGATACCACTTTCCTGCGCTCTTCTGGCATCACCACGTTCGCCGAACGAAGTCAGCATCACAAGCTGAACGCCCGCGATCTCCGGATCGGCTTTGATCCGGCGGGCAAGCTCAAAACCGTCCATGCCCGGCATCATCAGGTCGAGCACCGCGAGATTGAAGTACTCGCTGCGTTGCGACGCTGCTCGCAATAACCTGAGCGCCTGTTCTCCCGAGCTCGCCTCTCGATGAATCATTCCCCACGACCCGAGTTGATGCTTCATGATCTGGCGGTTGGTCATGTTGTCGTCAACAATCAACACGCGCAGGTTTTCAAAGTCGACAGTTGGCAGCTCGACAACTGTGCCCTCAGGCTGTTTCTCAAATCGCGCCGTGAACCAGAACGTCGAACCCTGACCTTCCGCGCTGCGCACGCCGATCTCGCCGTCCATAAGTTGGACCAGTTGTTTCGAAATGGCGAGACCCAGTCCGGTGCCGCCAAACTTGCGCGTCGTCGAACCGTCAGCTTGCGTGAACGCCTGAAAGAGATTGCGTTGCGCGGCCTCGCTAATACCGATTCCGGTGTCGCTTACTTCAAACCGGATGACCACGTCGGTTTCAGTTTCGGTTTCGGTGAACACGCGAATCACCACTTCACCCTGTTCCGTAAACTTGATCGCATTGCCAATCAGGTTCGTGATGATCTGGCGCAACCGGCCCGGGTCGCCACGCAGGAACACCGGCACGTTTTTCTCGATCAGCGAACCAAGTTCGAGCTTCTTCTGATGCGCCTTTTCCGCCAGCATCTCAATCGTGTCTTCGATGGCATTCGTGAGAATAAAATCGAGTACTTCAAAGTTTAGTTTGCCGGCTTCGATCTTCGAGAAGTCGAGAATGTCGTTGATGATCGTCAACAAAGCCTCGCCGCTGGAACGGATCGTTTCGGCAAACTCGCGCTGCTCTTTAGTGAGATCGGTATCGAGCAACAGTCCGGTCATGCCGATCACGCCGTTCATCGGCGTCCGGATTTCGTGACTCATGTTCGCCAGAAATTCCGACTTCAATCGCGCAGATTCAACCGCGGCATTGTGAGCATTCTCCAACTCTCTCTCGGCGCGTTTGCGCGCGGTGATGTCGCGCGCGATGCCGTGAACCGCGTACGGCACGCCGTTGCGATGCATGAGCCGCGACGTCACTTCGAGCGTAACTCTGCGGCCGTCCTTGGTGATGATGTCGATGTCGTAAGCCGACGAGTCCTTTTCGATCGACTTGCGGGCCATGGCCGTACGCGCCTTCTCCATGTTGTCCGGCGCGATCACCTGAGCGACGTTCATGCCGATGCACTCTTCGTGAGTGTAACCAGTGATCTTTTCGCACACGATGTTGGCGGAGGTGTAGTTGCCGAGGAGATCGTGTGTGTAAACCAGGTCCTGCGCGTTCTCGAACAAGTCGCGATAACGTTCCTCGCTCTCGCGTACGGCTTCTTCAGCCCGACGGCGTTCGATCGCCAACGCGACGTGACCGCCGACTGAAACCAGAAACGCAACGTCGTCTTCGGAGTAAGCATTGACGTCGGTGTAATGTTGGACCACGAGCACGCCGATCACGCCGGAAGGTGTCTCGAGTGGAATTCCCAGCCACGATGCTGGCGGCGTTCCCTGTGATTCGACCTCGCCGGCTTCAACCAGTTCGTTGAATTTCTCCGGCGTTAACAGGGTTGGCCTGCGCGAGCGCAACACGTAGGCCGCGCGGCCGCGGTCCAGTTTCAGCGGCGGCGGCATTTCATCGTGCTGGTCGATGAAGATCTGCATTGCCAGCATTCCGGTCGCCGGATTGTGCAGGGCAATGAAAAAGTTTTCGGCATACAGGACCTTGCCGATTGCCTGATGGATGAACCTCAGCAACTCGTCGAGATTGGAGATCGTGTTGACACCTTGCGTGATCTCAAACAGCGCTTGCCGCAGCGTCTCACCAGCGGCGCGCTGGCGCATCTGGGTTCGCAGGCCGTCGTTTGCCTTAGCCAACTCCGCCGTGCGGTCGGTGACACGATTTTCCAGGTCTTCACGCGCCTGCAGCAGCAGTTCTTCCGTTCGTTTGCGAGTTTTAATGTGACGAGCAATCGTGCGAAAGACAAAGATTGCGATACTCGCACAGAGCAGCACTTCAAACGTCATCAAGAAAAGACTGGTTCTGCGAATGGTTCCCGCAGTCGCCGCTTGTCTCATCTGGGACAGATGCATTTGCTGACCCTGGTAACTCACGTAGTCGTCCCACGCGTTGTGATACCGCGTAATGAGCGGCAATGCCTCGCGCGTCATGATGTCGCGAGCCGTCTCAGACTGGCGTTTTTCGATCAGCAGTTCGAGTGCGTAGAGGTACTTGTCAATGTATTGCGTGCGTTGTTGCTTAACTGCTTCGAGCAGCTCTCGTTCTTTAGGAGAGCTGACGCGATCGGTAAGGGTCTGGATCAGTCTTGAAACTTCTTCGGCGTTACGTGCGCGTTGGGCCATAAGCGCATCGCGTTCGTGTTCATCCTTAACGAAGAAGACGGTCACCGCGATGCGGTTGTTCTGGTTTGAGCGAGACTGCGCCAGGCGCGATAGCTCCACCTTCGTCCATTCCCGCTCAACTATGTGCATGAGTTCGGTATCGAGGCTGTTCAACTGGTAGAGGCTGAGCACGCTCAGGACGGTCAAGGTGGCAATCAGGAGACCAAAGCACAGCAAGAGCTGCGCGCCGAGACGGGTATCACCGGCCAGTGAAAATAAATTGCGGGTCTTCTTAATCATGCCAAACGTGAAGGGAGGACAGAATGCCGCTGAATCGCGGGGTTGGTGGTCACAGTGCCACGGCACAACGGTACATCGCGGCGGCAAATGGCCAGAAAATGCCGTCGCCGCCGTGAGGGCAGCAAAAGCCATTCCAACTTTGGGTAGCGGAGTTAGTTCTGGTTGGGCCGCTCGACGAGATAAACGATTCGCGACAAACGCCGCTCGCTCGTCAAGCGATGAACGGCGGCAAAGAACTTCTGTAGCCCGGCAAAACGTATCTCACCTTCGATCCGGATCAGTGCGTCCTGGTGGCGTTCGCGCGCGTCGTGCCAACGGCCGGAAACCAGCGCTGCGTTCTCGCTCACATCTTCCGTTTGCAGTAGCTTTAGTCCGGCGTTCTCGATCAACTGTTCGTTGAATCCGGGAGGCACGAACAAGAACAGACCGACAGAGCTGCGCAATGCCAGTTCGTCGTTTGTCACCGGGCCGGTGATCACGACCGGATCGGTAAACACCGCGCGACCGCCGGCACGCAGCACGCGTCGCCATTCACGAAAGACATCTTGCCGAGCGGGGAAGTGGTTCATCGAGTCGATGCACAGCAGCGCGTCGAAGGTTTTGTCTGCAAACGGAAGCTCTGCATTTGCATCGGCGACTTTGAACTCCACGCGCGTGCGCGTTTGCGATGAGTTCTTAGTCGCCGTTGCGACGCCGCTTTCGTTTTCGTCGATGCCGGTGACATGGCAGTTGGTTTTGCCACCAAGATAACGCGCTGGTCCACCCGAGCCGCTCGCGACTTCGAGTGCGTGATCGCCGGGAAGGAGCTTCAACCACGAGATGAAGCGATCGTACTCGTCGACTGTAAGCCAACTGTTCTGTCCGATGTCGCGGCCAAATGTCTCTTCACGAACTGCCTGAAGGACTTGCTCGCTGAAATTACTGTAAGTGCTATCGAACAGATCTACACGACTAGCCATACCTAAAACTCCTTCGACTATGCTTAACGCGTAATTCCTGTTCGAAATGGCTCACATGAATGGATTTCGGCCGGTAAATCGGTGCTGAACGTAGCCGGTGGACCAGGAGAACCGTCGCTGACCAACCCTGAAATCAGTTCGTCGAACTGGCTTGTTTCAATGTGATCATGTGATTGTCGGCTTTGCTTACCTCGTCGAACAGACGCTTGAGCACTTCGTACTTGTCGACGGTAAACAGCAACACATCGCGCTGGCCGAAGAAAAAGCTGCGGTTGTAGTGCAGCGTGGTTTGGTCGTTACTGATCCCCATCTTCACTTCGAGTTTCGAGATGCCCGCGTTGATCGGCGCGGGGCGATCTGCGTTGTCGAGGATGTAACCCTTCGGTAACTGGATCGTGATCTCGTCCTGTTCGGACCACGGATAGTGAAAGTAGATCGGGTAACGGCGCGTGCCCGCGCTGAACATCGGTTCGACGCCTTTGTGAAAATAACCCGGCTGGAAGAATAGTCGCTTGCCCGTGCGTTGCGCGTATTCAGGAATGCGCACGTGATACTTATAGACAAACGGCTTCACCGGATCGGTGGCGTTTTCGATGACGATGTTCGTCAGCTCCGCGGAACTGAGCCGGTTCTTCACCATCTCCTTTAAATTCTCTTCGCGCTGCGTCGGCGAGTCTTCGTCGTTCAGCCGTTTGCGCTCAACCGCGAGATGGCCCGTGTACTCAACCGTAACGTCGCCTTCGAGCGTGCCGTTTTCGTCGAGCTTCAACGTCGCGGTACGTTTCTCTTTCGACTTCTCCGGCGGCGACAACGGCGTCCTGGTCCAAATCGGACGCTCATCCGCGATCAACGCGTCGACACCTTCTTCCTGCCAACGCAACATGCCCGGCGTGATGTACTGAAGTCCGGGATCGAAAAACTTCCACGAGGTGCCGAAGCGAACCGCAATGTTTGAAGGCCGCAGCGCACCGGGAATTTGCACACTCGGATCGAAGAGTCGTTGACCACGATCCGGCAACAACGCCACGCGCGCTTCCATTCCGGCGGCATTCACGAGTGCAGCAAACAGCAGGTTGATATCGATGCCTGGTCCAACACCGCGTTTCAGTGTGTCAGACGGTTTCTTGTTCTCTTTCAGCTTCTCGATCTGATCTTCGGTAAACCCGGAGTTCTCATCCTGCGTGTTCTTGATATTCGTGCGCACGAAGTCGAAGATTTTCTGTAGCTTTTCGTCGTCTGTCGTCGCGCCCGCGGTAATCTCGGCGGCTTTCGCTTTGATTTCCTTGTCAACTTTCATGTACGGCGCAAACCCGACATAAACCTGACTCGCGAGCATCGGATAACCGAGCAGCAGCGAGAAGATGCTGTAGTACTTCACCATAGCCCACGACCGCACGTTGTCTTCCGGCGGCATGTGAGGCTCTTCGCGAAACGCGGGCATGTTGGTTACGGTCGTCACTCGAAAGCCGTTCTTCTCCGTCTCAAACTGAGGCTCGTCCATGTTGAACGCGCGCACGTCCACAGTCATCTTGCCCGCAGGCTTGATGTGATAAGTGATCGTCTGGACCGGAATATTGCGTTGAAACTGAAGCCGCAGATTGTTCGCTGACGAGTTTGAGATCACTTCCTTCCACTTGTACTCGATAATCGCGCCCGGCTCGATACCCGGAAATGCAAACGTCTTCGTGCGCAGCTTCATTCCACTGACTTTCACCACCGTCTTTTCGATGATGTCTTGTTTCGCGAGCTCGACGATCGATCCATCCGGCTTGATGGTGCGTGCCGCAACGTCTTTGATCTTGACACCGCTGATGTAAGGGATGTCGATCTTGCTGTGCTTTTCGCGGCCGCGTTCGGTGAAGATCTTGATGCGCACGTAGTGCGACAGAACGAGATCATCCTGGCCGCCGTCGTCCACGCGTATGTCCCAGAAGATAGCTTCGGCATCGGCGTTAGGCTCGACGACCGCCTCTTTGAGTCCGAGGTGAGATGGATCGAGAGGGCGCCATTCTTCACCCGCGGCATTCGCGGTAGACCAGTGCGTTCCGAGTGAGCCTAAAACTAAGGTGATTACAAGGAGGCAGGATATCGAGGTCTTCATGAGGCGGATTCTATATCAGATCCGCCGCTTAGGAATACCTTTTAACCATCTGCGCGCAGAATTCCGCGTACTCCTCGATGTTGCGCGGCGCGCTGGTGTGGTGCGGGTTGATACCCTTGGATTCGGGCGTAAAACAGAAGGTCAGCGTCACTTCGAACGGCTCGAGACCGGTGCGCAGAGACGACCAGTTCGGTAGCGTCGAAACGGGAAGGGGATTGGGTCGCAGTAATTGACGAACTTACAAAATCAATCGCGCTAAATCGCCCGCGGTCTGTGGCCGCTCGTCAGGATCTTTAGCGAGCGCCTGCATGATCGCCGTCGACATTCGCCGGGGAATTCCGAGCGATGCCGGCAACGGTTGCGGTGCTTCGTACAAGTGGCGATTGATCACACCGGAAACGGTTTCACCATCGAACGGCCGTATGCCTGAAAGCATTTCGTAGAACATCGCGCCGAGACTATAAACATCCGAACGCGTGTCGAGTGGTTCGCCCATGCCTTGTTCCGGTGACATGTAATAAGGAGTGCCGACCACGGTCCCTGCTGGACCAGCTTCGGCGTCGGCCAGCAGTTTCGCCAAACCAAAATCCACGACCCGCACGCTTTCAAACTCGAAATCATCATCCGGAGCAACGACGAGTATGTTTTCCGGCTTGAGATCGCGATGGACCACACCCTGACGATGCGCCGCGCTCACTCCGGCACAGATCCCGCGCATCAAACGCACCGCACGTTCAACTGAAAAACGGTTTTCGCTCTTCAGCAGATCGCGCAACGGCGTGCCTTTGACAAACTCCATCACGATGTAAGCCGGCGCGTGTTCGTCGTCAGTCTCGCCGAAGTCGTGAATGGTGATGACGTTTGGATGGCGCAACATCGCGGCCGCGCGAGCCTCACGGCGAAAGCGCGTGAGCGCCGCGTCGTCCTTAACAAACTTGCCAAGTAAAATTTTTACCGCAACGTCGTCGCCGATGTGCACGCGGCGTGCACGATAGACGACACTCATTCCGCCTTCGCCCAGCTTTGCGGTCAGTTCGTACTTGCCGTCGATGACGTGACCGATCAGCGGATCGAGGTCGTAAAGGCGAACCGTGGGCAGCGAAGCCTGATACTGGCTTTCGTAGTAAGGATGCGCGGCGCCGGGCAGGCTCAACGGCAGACCACACTCGGCGCAGAACATTGCTTCCTTCTTCAGGAACCGCTCACACGCCGGACAAAACGGAAACTCCGCGCGCAACGCGGTGACCATTTCGTCGAGTTGATCCTCGATTACGTCGAGCCCGGTCGCGCCTGTTGTGGAACTGCGAAGATGTCCTTCAGTGTCGAACAGGAAATACGCCGGCAATGCATCCGGTTCAACGGCGAAAGCTTCGCGCAAACGATGATCGTTATCTAGCGCGCACGGTTCAGCGACGTTCAATCGCGCGCCTGCTTCGCGCACGCCGCGCGAATCTTTCTCCGCGTCGGATTGCGGCAAGTGAACGGCGATAACGCGCAGTCCATCGCGCTTGCGCTGGTCGCGCAACTGCGCCACCTGCGCCAGATTCGTCTTGGATGCTTCGGAACTGATGGACCAGAAGTGAATCAGTGTCGGGTGGCCCTTAGTTTCCAGACCTGTAGTTTGTGATTTGCCTGCCGTCGCCCGGTTGAGCCACTCAGTGGCTTTCGCGAGCGACGGTAGCGTTGATTCAACTTTCGGTTGCGACATCAATCTTCAGACGTCGTCGGGTCGATAACGGTTTTAACCTTCGCGACGTGGTTGGCCGGAAAGCCACCCATGCGCGCGTGCTCATGGACCATCTCTTCGTTGGGCGCGATGTAAATGCAGTAAAGCTTGTTGTCGGTAACGTAACTCTGGACCCACTGAATCTGTGGTCCAAGCTCATTCAGGACGTTGCACGACCGCTGCGACAACGTTTTCAACTCCGCCGGGGTCAGCTTGCTGGCGCCCGGTACGACTCGTTCGATTACGTATTTAGGCATATAACATTTCTCCGTTTCGGTTTACTGTAACTCTGCTATTAATTGCTGAAACTCTGCGTCACCGTGCATTGCCTCAAACGCGCCATCGGTCCGGGCCCAATGGGCCACTGTGCGAAAGCCGCTGTCGAAAGCGCGGCGCAACAGGATTAATGAGCCCGGCTTATCGCCGAGCAGGGCGTAAGCACACGCGCAGTTGTAGACCGCCAGACCATCGTTTGGCTCCAGCTCCAAAACCCGCCGCAGCGTGGCATTTGCTTCCTCCCTACTACCAAAACGCGCATAAGCCTCGGCTAAACGGCTCATCACGATGATGTCATCCTGACTCGCCTCGAGTTTGCGGGAGGTGATCTCGATCACTTTCAGCGCCGCATCTTCAGCAGATTGAACATTTCCGAGCTTTCGCTGCACGCCGACGAGAAACCGCCACGGGTCTTCGTCGTAAGGCTTCAACTCCGACGCACGGCGATAGTATTTGCGTGCGGCGTCGAAATCGCCGGACCGTTCGGCAATCATTCCCAGCCGCAGGTACGCCGGGAAGAACTCCGAGTTTTCTTTGAGAATCGCGTCCAGGCTGCGCTTCGACTCGCCAAACCGGCCGTGATGGAAATAGACCATCGCGATGCCGAATTTCGCGTCCAGCGACGACGGCTCGAGCGCCAGTGCTTTCTGGTTCATCTCGATCGCTTTGCTCAGCCATGTGGAGTTGCCGTCGTACCACTCATACATCGACGAGTAGGCTTCGGCCAGTCCGGCATAAGATGACGCAAAGCCGGGATCGCTCGCCGCGGCGTTCTCAAACATCTGGATTGCGCTTTCAGTGTTGCGGCGTCCTTTTAAATAAAGAAGCTCGCGGCCGCGCATGTAGAAATCGTAAGCACGCAGATCGTCGGTGGGTTTTTGCGTCAACGCCTGGCGTTCGGAATCAGTCAAAGAGATCTTGAGTGCGGCGACGATCTTTTGTGAGACTTCGTTTTGCAGATCGAGGATGTCTTCGATCATGCGATCGAAGCGTTCGGCCCACAGGTGATAGCCTTCGCGTACGCTGAGAAGTTGGGCCGTGATGCGAATGCGGTTACCGGCTTTGCGCACACTGCCTTCGAGAACGTAGTTCACGCGCAGTGTTTCACCGACCTGGCGTGTGTTGACTTCTTTAGCGCGAAAGGGAAGCACGTCAGTGCGCGAAACGACTTTGAGCTCTTTAATCTTCGAGAGGTCGGTAATGATGTCCTCGGTCATGCCGGCGCAAAAGTAGTCGCTCTCGCTTTCCGAGTTCATGTTTTCGAAGTAGAGAACGGCGATCGACTTTTCGGGCACGTGCTCGGCGAAGATTACGCCGCTGGTATGTGTCGAAGACTCCAGTTGCCGTTTCAGGTCTTTGAGATCGATCAGAAAGTCTTTGATCGTCTGGTAGCGTTCTTCGCGATCCTTGCGCAAAGCGCGCGAAACGATGCGCTCGAGCTCTCGTGGCCCATCCGGCAGGTGTTCGCTCAGCGGCTCGGGTTCGTTTTGCACGATGCCCGACATGATGTCGAGCGCGGTCGAGCCGCTGAACGGTTGGCGGCCCGCGATGATTTCGTAGAGCACACAGCCGAGACTCCAAATGTCCGTGCGTGCGTCGACCTCGAAACCTCGTGCTTGTTCTGGTGACATGTAATGGGCCGTTCCCATCACGACGCCGACAGCGGTATTGATCATGTTTTGCGTCGGCGCGAGTGAATCGGTATGCGTGGTTTGCGGCCGCTCGCGCGAGAGTTTTGCAAGTCCGAAGTCGAGCACTTTAACGATGCCGTCGGGGCGCAGCATGATGTTGTCGGGTTTGATGTCGCGATGAATGATGCCGACGGCGTGAGTAGCGCTCAACGCACTCGCGATTTGGATGACGACGTCGATCGCTTCGTTCGGCGTGAGTGGCGTAAAACGGATGCGATCTCGCAGTGTCTCACCGTCCACGTATTCAGTGGCGATGAAGTGTTCTGAATCGATCTCGTCGACTTCGTAGATCGTGAGAATGTTCGGATGGTTGAGTGCCGAGGCGGCCTTGGCCTCTTGCACGAAGCGCCGCACGCGATCGTTGTTCGTGTCGCAGTCAGTCTCAACCACGCTTGTGGGCAGGATTTTTAGCGCGACTTTGCGATCGAGTTTGGTGTCGTTGGCGAGATAAACCTCACCCATGCCCCCCGCGCCGAGTTGGGAGCAAATTTCGTAGCGGCCGATCTTTTTACGCGTGGGGAATGACAAGGCGCAAATCCGGGGGAAATCAATCTGGGCTCAACGAAGCAGCGGGTATTGTAGATTAGTTCGCTTCGTGGTAAAAGCAGCGAATTCATGTTGAGAATTCCTAAACTCCCACTACTCACTTCCTGTTTGCTGTTTCTTTGTGTCGCTGCCTCGGCGCAGCAACCGCAGCAGTCTGCGACTCAACTCGGACCAGGCGACGCCGTGGCGTTCTTCCAGAATGGTTACGCGGAAAAAGAGCGCGGTAATCACAGCGCGGCGATGACGGCGTTCAAGCGAGCCACGGAACTGAAGCCCGATTGGGCCGAAGCCCATTTGGAGTTGGCCCTCGCCTACGAGAATCTCGGCGAGCACAAAAAGGCCCTCGCCGCAATCAAGGAAGCGAACCGTCTCAAACCCGAGGACCTGGCGATACTGCTGGAGTTGGGCCATGTGCTGCGTTCGAACCAAAAGTTTGGCGATGCAGTTGGTCCATTGAAACGCGTGGCCGCGGCGCGGCCCAACGAAGTCGAGACTTTGTACCTGCTTGGCAACACGCAGTTGATGGCCGGCAAACACCAGGACGCAATCAAGACGTTGAATCAGGTGTTGGTGTTGGACCCGAGTCACGCCGAAGCACGTGAACGATTGCGGGTTTCGTCAATACGTCAGAACATGCCGAACCTGGACCGGTTGCGGCAACAGATCGAGGACAATCCGCGAAATAGCGCCGCTTACGCTGAGCTGGGCCAGGCGTATAACTCGATGGGAATGTTTTCTGAAGCCGAGGTGGAGTACAAGAAGGCAGTCGACGTCGATCCGAAGAACTCCGACGCGCGCATTCGGTTCTGCGTTAACTATTCGGAGTGGGGAAAGCTGGAGCAGGGGATTGAGTGTTATCAGGAAGCGGTGAAACTCAAACCGCATCACGTCGTGTTTATGAGTCTCGGCGATCTGTATCAGCGTCAGGGAAATTTCGAACAGGCCGGCGTGGCGTATCAGAAGTCGATTGAGATGAAGCCGACGTTTGCGTTTTCGCTCTATGGTCTCGGGTTTGTGTTGATGAAGCAGGGAAGAAACGAAGAAGCGATTGAACCGTTGCGCAGGTTGCTGGAGGTTGAGCCGAAGAACGAGTTTGGCAACCACGCGCTCGGCGTCGCTTATGCACTAACAGGAAACAGGACCGGCGCAATGCAGCAGTACTACACCCTGCAAAACATCAACCCGCGTCTTGCAGCCGACTTGTTAAAGGCAATCCCGCAGTAAACTTTTCTCTGTGTCGCTGTGCCTCTGTGGTGGTTTATCTTCCACAGAGGGACAGCGACTTTTCAGAGTTTTAACTTCCGCTCGACTTCGAACGGCTTCTGCCGCCGCTAGTGCCGGTTGTTCCCGTGTCACTTGTGGAGCCCGTCGAAGTTCCGGTCGCGCCGGTTTCTCCGGTTGAACCAGTTCCGGTTGCGCTCGTTCCGGTTCCGGCGCCCATAGAACTTCCGGTTCCAGTAGCGCCGGCGCCCATAGAGCCACCGGCTCCGGTTGAGCCAGCCTCACCTGAAGTTCCCATTCCGCCGCCCATCGAACTCCCGGTTCCCGTTCCGCCTGCGCCAGTTGAGCCTGACGTTCCACTGCTGCCGGTTCCTGCTCCCATCGATGAGCCCGTTGATCCGGTTGTTCCACTCGAGCCGTAGCCGGTTGAGCCGTAGCCGGAAGTGCCGGTACCGCCAGCCGCCGCGGAACTCGTCGTACTGCCGGTCGTTCCGCCCGACTCCATCTGGTTGTAGGAACTCATGCTGCTGCCGGCTCGCTTGATGCGCAGCCGGTTCTCGACGTTATTCACGCCAGAGACTGCCTCAGCAATGTCTTCAGCGCGACGCTTGTCGTGGCGGTTGTTGACAGTGCCAACAAGCACGACTTCGCCCTCGGTTACTGTCACCTCGACGTCCGAAGCGTCGAGCATGTAGTCATTGCCCAATCGATCGTTTACGTCTTCCTTGATGCGTTCGTCAGAGCGCTTGTAGTTCTTTGTGCCACGCCCGCGGTATTGGCGTTGTTCGTCCTGGCGTCGTCGCCGGTCCGCATCTTCATCGCCAAACCATGAGGCGACTGTGTCTGCGGCGCGATCCCACCAACCGCGTTCCTGGCCCTCACCACGCTCATCCCAACCGCGTTCTTCATCGCGGCCGTAACGGCTGCCCCAGCCACGTCCTTCGGTAGCGCCGCCGCTGCCGCGATCGTAATCGTAGCTGCGCCCGCGTTCGTCGTAACTCTGGCTGGACCGCATGCCGCTCGGACGGTTGTATCTTTGCGACGACTCGTTGTAGCTGCCGGATTCGCCGTAGTTGCGACCGGAACCGCGCGAGCCTTCGCCGTAATCCTGACCGGAGATGCCCCACGACTGGCCGTAACCACCGCGTCCGTACGACTCACCGTAACCGCGGCCCGATTGGCCGTAGTCGGTTCTGCCGCCGCCCTGGTTGTAACTGCTGCGTCCTGATGTTTCACCGTAACTGCGACCGTAATCGGATTGACCGTAATCGCGTCCCCAATCTTGTGACGACTGGCCGCCACGGCGCGATGATTCGCCGTAGCCGCGATTTGATGACTCACCGTAGTCGCGTCCAGAACTGCCGTAACCGCCGCGTCCGGATGATTCACCATAGCCGCCACGTTCACCGCGTGCGGAGCCACCCATGGACTGGTTATAACCGCCGCGGCCGTAGCCACCCATGTAGCCGCCGTAACGCTCGTCGCGATCCTCAACATCCTCGCGCTCTCGTTCCGATTCGCTGCCACGATAACGCTGTTGTGATTGATAATCGCTGCCTGAGCTTAATTGAGATCTACCGCCGTACTCGCGGCCACGTCCTTCACGCTCGCTCTCATCCTCGTATCGATAACGTCCCTGAGACCCTCCGCCCCAGGAGCGTCCATATTCTGATTCCGAGCGACGCCCAGAACTCTGGCCTCCACGATCGTTATTTCGATCGTTGTACCTCGATGACATATCTATTCTCCTTTCCCCTGCTCGTTGTTTTGAATGCTCGCAGGGGCTCTTCACAAAGCTGTCTCCGAAGTGCAACGTAGTTCGCACGCTTCATTCGAAGCGTTGCTGACGTCGGTTTAAAGCTCGCGATTGAGTATGCGGACGAGTTTTGAAGTGTCGATGTTGCCGCCGGAAACGATGCAGACGATCTTTCCGCTGCCTGCTTTGCCGGATAGTGCGCAAGCGACGGGGCAGGCGCCGGCGCCTTCGGCGACGAT